>NZ_QPJY01000004.1:0-146560 GCF_003337735.1 Thioalbus denitrificans
AGCTATTGATTTTTCCACAATCTTCCTCAGCCAATACATGAACTGGAAGTAATAGTATTGCTATTAGCATTGCTCTCATTTTGTGTAGCCCTAACGTTTAAGCTGTGCGGCGCAAACGAAGCGCAGCGTAGTTTGCTTCCGAACAAGCGCCATGTTAGCCATTTTTGGCACAACTAGACTCCCATTTCTCAAACAACGAATAGAGATACTTTTGAACTTTTTCTTTATTCCTCGCCTCTACAGTATCCAGCGTGTACTGAAAGAAAATACTTTTGTACACAACCCTTTGGTAGCAATACCCTAGATCATACTCATCATTACACGGCATATTAATTTCTGGATTTCCGGTTACCTCAGACCAGCCATTGGCTATACCGCTTATTTCGTGTTCAAGATCAACTTTATATTTATTGATATGGCTAAATTCGTAGCCCTCTACTCCAGCCATTATCAGCTTGGCAGGAAGCCTGATTGTTTGGCTTTGCCCTGATTCATCAAGGCCTTTTACGTTGTCCTTTAGGTACTGACCGAAGGCACTAAGGCCCGGCACGTATTCATGTGGAACGCAGATAGTTGTATCGTCAAAAGTCAATTTGACGAGGTCTTGGGCGTTCTCGGCAGCCGCCAACGATGTAAAAAGTGCCGCATATAAAGATGCGTATATATGTGTTTTCATTTTTTATGGCTAACGACCAAGCTCATTTGCGCGAATGAAGCGCAGCGTATTGAGCGTCAAATGGAGCGCCTGGTTAGGGCTTAATTGCCACAACATTAAATCCATGAGGATACTCCTGCCACTGACAAGATTCTGGTTGCGTACTGTTTGACAACTTTTCAACCACAGCACCAATGCCAAAATAAGCCGCATTTAGATTGTTTCTTGCCACTGGCGCATAGCCATTCTTCTCTATGCAATAACACCAGTCGTATGAGTGACCACCGTCTGCGGCCAAAATCACCATTTGTGTATAGCTTTTTTTACTTAGATACGCATTCCCGGCGTTATCAGTAAGCATTTTCTTGAATTCTACTTCAGGCTTCATGGCGATTTTGTAGTTTACAAATTTGATTGTTGCGCCTTTTATAGGAACCCCATTTTCATCCACAACCTTCAGATTGACCTCTGGTTGTGACGTAGTTGGCCATGGCGCACAACCAGATAACAAAACAAGTGAGAAAAGAGTGAGGAACTTCATTTCTTCATAGCCCTAACGTTGCTGGTAACCGGCGCCGCCCCGAAAGTAGCCGCGAAGCGCCGCAGAGATTTCCGGCGGTTTACTGGCTTGTTAGATTGGTTTTTCATCGCTTCCTTTGCAGTATTTCCGTTACCAATGCGAAGAAATGCATAATCATACCGATACCTACACCCGCGACACCAAGCAACACAAGCCAATAACCCAACCCACCGAAGCCAACAGCTGCGAAAGCACCACCAAGAAACGCCAGCAACCCTGAAACCGTAACGATCTTGAGCCCGCGCCACTTAGGTTCCCGCGAATCTACCCCCAGCTTCTTTTCAAATGTGAACTTCTTGAACATCGCGCTGTGCTAAGCAATCTAACGCTGCACATAAGCCGCGCGAACGAAGCGCAGCGTAGTGAGCGTCGGCTTGATGGGCTTGTTAGGCATGAATAACTCCCGGCCGACTTAACAAGTTGGCTAGATGTTTTCTTAGATGCCTTACATCGCGACTATTGTTCAAGCGTTGACCAATGCTTAACAGTTCAAATCAATGGAAGCTTTCCACCTATCACCAATAAATGGAAAGTTGCCGTATAGTTCCACAGTTGGTGACATGCATTCCTTTTTCATTACTTAAGTATTCTATTGCACTCAACGCGTTAGACGGACCTCGGCATCTCCGCCTGCTGATTTCATACGCGTTAATACATGGCCATCGGCCGTATATCAACGACCGTGACTTGACCGCCTGTTGTGGGTTGCCCATGCTTCCCCCCGCAAGCAAGAACAAATGGAGAACGCGACATGGAACGTCGAAAGCCCTCCCCTTTTCTCGTGCGTGTGCGCGGTGCGCTTCGCGTCAGACACTGCAGCTACAGGACCGAGCAGACCTACATACACTGGGTCAAGCGTTTTATTCTGTTTCACGAAAAGACCCATCCGGAACGGATGGGAGAAGCCCATGTGGCCGCGTTCCTCACCCATCTCGCCGTCGACCGGGGCGTCTCGCCGAGCACACAGAACCAGGCGCTGAATGCACTGGTCTTCCTTTACCGGCATGTACTCAATCGGCCCCTTGGCGACATCGGCACTGTGGTCAGGGCCAGGCGAAAATCCCGTATACCCATGGTGCTCTCGCGTGAGGAGGTTTCGCGGACGCTCCGTTTTCTCCACGAAAGCGCGGTACAGAAGGCCGTCAGGGCCGCGGTGTGCAGGGCCGGCATCCGGAAACCCACCACCTGCCTCACGTTCAGGCACTCCTTCGCCACCCATCTGTTGGAACGCGGGGCAGATATCCATACGGCGCAGGAGCAGCTTGGCCACATGGACGTGCGCACCACCCGGATCCACACCCACGTTCTGCAGAGAGGCGGACGGGCGGTACTGAGCCCGCTGGGGGCTGCATTGAATCGGACCCCGGGAATGACGGAGCGCGGTGGGGATGCATCGGTGAGGTAGGGGCACACCTATCTGGCGGCCCCAACGCGGCAGGGTGTGCCCGCCGGGGGGCGCCCTGCCGTCATGCCGGATTGAGACACGATCTGCGGCACTCACTGGCCCGCTGCGATATTGTGGGTATTCCGGCATCCTTGCTGGCTGCGGCATGGCGGTCCTCTCCCTCGACCATGGACGAAAAATAGCGCCATTCCGGTGCGGGCGCAAAGATCCGGGACCATTTTCGAACGACGGGCACTGGGAGATTGGTCTGCTCTGCCCCCCGGTTATCCGGGGTGCCCAAATTACCGCGACTGAATCAGAGCGGACAAATCCGAACCTGCATGGCCGGAGGCAGTGGATGACCCTGTGTGCAGATGAATCCGCACCTGTATGACCGTGAGGCGTGAAGAGTGAGGGGTGAGGTGAGAGTCCTCGGGTGTTCCATCCCGTCTCTCCATCCGGCGCCGCCCTGTCGGCATCGTCCACCAGCGCAGGCATCCAGTTGAAACCCCGCCGGTGGAAAACCCCCTCACCCCTCACCCCTCACCCAACTGGCATTTTCCCCGCCCTTCCCCCATACTGTTCTCCAAACGTTCTCTGCCCATGGAGATACCGGCCATGCCCGACAGCCCGTCACTCACCCGCCGCCAGCAGGCCATCCACGACTACCTCCTGGACCGGGCGCGGGAGACCGACCAGGCGCCCACGCTGGACGAGATCTGCGCCGACCTCGGTTTGAAGTCGCGGGGGTCGCTGCACAAGCACATCCAGGCGCTGGTGGACGCGGGGCTGGTGGAGCCCATGGAGCGGCGCCACCGCGGCGTGCGGCTGGCACCGGTGGCGGAGGTGTCGACCGCCCGCAGCCTGCCCCTGTTCGGGACCATCGCGGCGGGCCGGCCCATCGAGGCGCTGGAGACGCCGGAGTCGGTGCCGGTGCCAGACGCCCTCTGCCCGCGGGGGGCGGCCTACGTGCTCAACGTGCGCGGCGACTCGATGATCGAGGACGGCATCCTGGACGGGGACCGGATCGTGGTGGAGCAGCGGGAGACGGCCCGCAACGGCGAGGTGGTGGTGGCGCTGGTGGACGGCAGCGAGGCCACCCTGAAGCGCATCGAGCAGCGCCCCGGCGAGGTGGCGCTCCACCCCGCCAACGCCGCCATGGAGCCCCTGCGCTACGCCCCGGATCGGGTCGCGATCCAGGGGGTGCTGGTGGGTTTGCTGCGCGACTACCGCCACTGAGCCGTACTGCCGCCCCGCCATGGCCGACGACTGGAAACCGGATCGCTTCTGGGAGGACCGCCCCCTCGGGGAGCTGAGCGAGGCGGAGTGGGAGTCGCTCTGCGACGGCTGCGGGCGCTGCTGCCTGATGAAGCTGGAGGACGAGGACAGCGGCGAGATCTACTACACCAACATCGCCTGCGAATTGCTGGACACCGACACCTGCCGCTGCCGGGACTACGCCCACCGGCAGGCGCGGATCCCCGGCTGCCTGAAGATCACCCCCGAGTCCCTGCCGAAGCTGGCGGGCTGGCTGCCCGCGACCTGCGCCTACCGCCGCCTGGCGGAGGGCAAGCGCCTGCTCTCCTGGCACCCGCTGGTGAGCGGCAGCCCGGGCAGCGTCCACCGCGCCCGCATCTCGGTGCGCGGCCGGGTGATCTCCGAGACCGAGGCGGACGACCCGGAACACCACCTGGTGAGCTGGGTCTGGTAGCGGCGGGTCAAACCCCGTCGGGATCCGGATGGGCAGCCAACTCCCACCCGGGAGTTTCTCTCTTACTCATTCCCTTGGTGTTCTTCGCGTCTTGGCGTCTTGGCGTTTTGTCTTTGTTACAAGAGAGCGGGAAGCCCCGGCGCCTCAGCCCTCGTCCTCGCGCACCGGCACCAGCAGCACCGGGACCGGGGAGCGCTGGGTCACCTTGTGGGCCACGGAGCCGAGGAGCATCTCGCCGAAGGCGGAGTGGCCGTGGGAGCCCATGACGATCACGTCGGCGTTGACCCGCTTCGCCTCCTTGATGATCGCCTCGGCCGGCTGCCCTGAGCGCACCAGGACTTCGCCGACCCGGGACATGCACACCGCCGCCTCGTCGAACTCCGTGGCGCAGAACTCCTGCAGCCGCTCGCGCAGCTCGGCCTTGAGCTTCTCCAGGCCCTCGGCGCGCAGCTTGTCCAGGGTGGTCTTGGAGACGTAGCTGTCCACCAGCGACTGGCCGAAGGTGCCCAGCGGCTCGAGGACACTGACCGCCACGATGGTGGCGTCGTGACGCTCCGCCATGGCCATGGCGTAGCGGAAGACATGGGGGCCCACGGGACCCACATCGGTAGCGTAGAGGATGGTCTTGATCTGGGGCAGCATGGTCCTGTTCTCCGTCCGGCATCGATTTTATGCAGTATAAGCGGAACTTATCGGCGGACAACAGCCGCACGGTTCCGGAGCCGACATGAAGGCGGTACGCCCGGATCCTGCGCTCGGGAGGGACAAAAAAAAACCCCGCTGGAGAGCGGGGTTAAGACAGGAGATATGACCCTGCGGAAGAATTACCGTAGTCAATCTTCCGGGAATGTTCCCCATCCCACATTGACCTGGATCAATAAAACCCCGGGATTTATTAAGGGAGTATTTCACTCCCCCCTCTTGTGCGCCGGGGCGACCCCCACCCGCTTCGAAAGAGCATGGCATTGGCACGCGGGATTACGCTAGAATGCAGCGTTGCGCCGCAATAGATACCACAAAAACAACCAGTTAGACAACGGAAGCCGCTCGGCAAAGACCCGCCACGGGTGCGGCCGCCGCTTCCCGTCCTGCTCGAGAAGGAGTCCACACATTGAACAGTGCGGTAGTCGCTCCACTGCTGGGGCTCATCCTCAGCCTGTTTGCGCCGGCGGCCGCGTGGGCCGCCACGGGCAACGCCGAGCCCCTCGATCTCACCCGAAGCGAGGTGGGCATATTCGCCCTGGTGATCTTCGTCCTGGCCTATGCGCTGGTGATGGCCGAGGAGTTCACCCACCTGCGCAAGTCCAAGCCGGTCATCCTGGCCGCCGGCCTCATCTGGCTCTCCATCGCCTGGTACTACTCCGTCCACGGCGGCCAGAGCGAGGAGGTCGCCATGGCGGTGCGGCACAACATCCTCGAGTATGCCGAGCTGTTCCTGTTCCTGCTCTCGGCGATGACCTACATCAACGCCATGGAGGAGCGGCTGGTGTTCGACGCCCTGCGGGCCTGGCTGATTCGCAAGGGATTCAACTACCGGCAGCTGTTCTGGATTACCGGCATCCTGGCCTTCTTCATCTCGCCGGTCGCCGACAACCTCACCACCGCCCTGCTCATGTGCGCCGTCCTGCTCGCGGTGGGCGCCGACAGCCCCCGCTTCGTGGCGCTGGGCTGCATCAACATCGTCGTGGCCGCCAACGCCGGCGGCGCCTTCAGCCCCTTCGGCGACATCACGACCCTGATGGTCTGGCAGAAGGGCATCGTGGATTTCTGGGATTTCTTCGCCCTGTTCCTCCCCTCGGTGGTGAACTTCGCGGTGCCCGCGGCACTGATGCACTTCGCCATCCCCGACATCTCCCCCGCTCCCAGCGATGAGCGGATTCCCATGCGCCGCGGCGCCCGGCGCATCGTCGCCCTGTTCGCCGCCACCATCGTCACCGCGGTGAGCTTCCACAACTTCTTCCACCTGCCCCCGGTGCTGGGCATGATGACCGGCCTGTCCTACCTGCAGCTGTTCGGCTTCTACCTGCGCAAGACCCATGGCCGGGTACCGTCGGCGCATCCCTACAACCTCGAAGTGGCGGACAAGATGATCGGCGACGTGGTGCCCTTCGACATCTTCAACAAGATCGCGCGGGCCGAGTGGGACACGCTGCTGTTCTTCTATGGCGTGGTGGTCTGCGTGGGCGGCCTCGGCTTCATCGGCTACCTGGAGCTGGCCTCCCAGGTGATGTACAGCGACTGGGGCGCAACCCTCGCCAACGTGAGCGTGGGCATCCTGTCGGCCATCGTGGACAACATCCCGATCATGTTCGCCGTGCTGACCATGAATCCGGACATGAGCCACGGCCAGTGGCTGCTGGTGACGCTCACCGCCGGGGTGGGCGGCAGCCTGCTCTCCATCGGTTCGGCCGCCGGCGTGGCCCTCATGGGCCAGGCCCGGGGACGCTACACCTTCTTCAGCCACCTGAAGTGGACGCCGGCCATCGCCCTCGGCTATGCCGCCAGCATCCTCACCCACATGTGGCTGAACGCGGCCCACTTCTGATCCGGTGCGCCGGGCGCGGGTGAGTCACCCGCGCCCGGCCGGAACCCTCCGCACGTCAACCCGCAGCCAGCACAGCTGCTGCGTCGTTGCGTGATGAAAATCGTCCGGAGGACCGTCTGGAGAGAATCCGCGCAGAAAACGCGAAGAGGATGGGCAGGCAGGACGGGCGCGGGCGCTAGTCGCCCTCCAGCTCCCGCCACAGGCACTGGCCGCCGCTGGCCTTGTCCACCCGCGCCAGGGTGTCGGCGTGGGCCTGCCGTTCGGCGGGGCTGGCGCGCAGCACCCGCAGGGGCGGCCGGTCGGCGGGCAGGAGGCTGTTGCTGATGACCTGGTAGTTGTTGGCGGCGCTGGAGAGCCCCCCCAGGGAGAGGGCGCCCTGGCCGCCGGTCATGGCCAGGTAGACGTCGGCGAGAATCTCGGCGTCGAGCAGCGCCCCGTGCAGGTCGCGGTGGGAGTTGTCCACGTCGTAGCGCCTGCACAGGGCATCCAGGCTGTTCTTCTGCCCCGGGTGCATCTGCCGCGCCATCACCAGCGTGTCCACCACGACACACAGCTCGCCGACATTGCGCCGCTCGCCGATGAGGCGCAGCTCGTTGTCGATGAAGCCCACGTCGAAGGGGGCGTTGTGGATGATGAGCTCGGCGCCCTCGATGAAGGCCAGGAAGTCCCCGACCACATCGTTGAAGCGCGGCTTGTCGGCGAGGAACTCGTTGGTGATGCCGTGCACCTCCACCGCGCCCTCGTCGATGTCCCGATCGGGCTGCAGGTACTGGTGGAAGCGCCGGCCGGTCAGGCGCCGGTTGTCGAGTTCGACGCAGCCGATCTCGATGATGCGGTGACCCTGCTCCGGCTCGAGGCCGGTGGTTTCCGTATCCAGCACCACCTGCCGCATCAGCCGGCCCTCCGCGACTTCAGCTCGTCGATGCCCCGGTTGGCCAGTGCGTCGGCGCGCTCGTTCTCGGGATGCCCGCTGTGGCCCTTGACCCAGTGCCAGCGCAGGTGATGGCGGGCGGCGGCGGCGTCGAGCCGCTGCCACAGCTCGGCGTTCTTGACCGGCGTCTTCGCGCTGGTCTTCCAGCCGCGCAGCTTCCAGTTCTTCAGCCACTCGGTGATACCCTTGCGCACGTACTCCGAGTCGGTGGTGATATCCACCTCGCAGGGCCGGGTAAGGGTTTCCAGGGCGACGATGGCGGCCATCAGCTCCATGCGGTTGTTGGTGGTCTGCGCCTCGCCGCCCCAGAGCTCGCGCTCGTGGCCGTCATAGCGCAGCAGCGCGCCCCAGCCGCCCGGGCCGGGATTGCCCCGGCAGGCGCCGTCGGTGAAGATTTCAACCGTTTTGGCCACGTCTATGCAGGCTCCTCGCGGTGGGTTCAGCCAGCCCGGCGGGAAGCACGCTGCGGCGCGGGCGCCAGCGCGGCTTGATGGGTGTGAGCGGGATGACCCGCTTGCGCGCCGTCACCAGGTAGACCCCGCCCAGCGCCGGCCACCAGCGCCGGCCGCCCCCCTCCAGGAATCCGAGGCGCGCCATCATACCACGGTGCTGCAGCGGCGGCCGGAAGAAGAAGTGATGGGCGCTCTCGATCTCGAACCCCAGCAGCGTCAGCCAGTCCCGTATCCGGTTCAGGCTGAGGAACTGCCCGCTCCAGGGCACCGTTTCACTGCGGCGGCTCAACAGCCGGCGCAATCCCCAGAAGCTCCAGGGATTGAAGCCGGTGAGCACCAGCCGCCCCTCAGGGATCAGGACCCTCAGGGCCTCGCGGATCACCTCGTGGGGCCGGCGC
This sequence comes from Thioalbus denitrificans, assembly GCF_003337735.1. Lineage (NCBI taxonomy): Bacteria > Pseudomonadati > Pseudomonadota > Gammaproteobacteria > Chromatiales > Ectothiorhodospiraceae > Thioalbus > Thioalbus denitrificans. The sequence continues at coordinate 8,657 of NZ_QPJY01000004.1, forward strand.
TCGAACTCGAGGATATGCTGCAAGACCATCACGTCCACGCTGGCCGATGCCAGCGGCAGCGCATCCGGCTCCGCGCACAATCCCGGCACCGTCGCGGGCGGCACCCGGCACAGTAGAATACGGTGCCGGATGGGGCTCGCGGCCAGTGCCGCGGCGGAGTGCTCGCAGCCCACGGCCACCAGGTGATAGCCGAACAGGCCGGGCAGCACGCCCCCCAGCAACTCCCCCTCCGCCTGCAGCAGGGCCCGGCCCAGCGGCGTGGCGTACCAGCCCCTCATGCTGGATAGCGGTGGTGCGAGCGGTGGCGGCGATGAACTCATGCAGCCGATATTACGCACCCGCCCCGCCGAGCGGAACCGGCTCGTACGCAGGGGACGCCCGGGTACCGTAAGTGGTTGACCCCGGACCCGGGCCTTGCGAGCATGGCCCATGCGCCACGGTCGCGCCGGCGTTCTTTTACCGTTTCGAGATATGCCCACTAAGGCATTGAATAGATGAATACAACACACCCTGTCATGGCGGTCCCCGCCTTCGACGACAACTACATCTGGCTGATCCAGTATCCGCCGCGCCGCCGCGTCGCCATCGTCGACCCCGGCGATGCGGAGCCGGTCCTGGAGACGCTCGGGCGCACCGGACTGGAGCCGGCGGCCATCCTCATCACCCATCATCACGGCGATCACACGGGCGGCGTCCGTGATCTCCTGGCCCACTACGACATCCCGGTCTATGCGCCGGAGGACCGTCGCATTCCCGCCGTCACCCACGTGGTCCGGGACGGCGACCGGGTCGAGCTCCCGGATCTGGAGCTGACCCTGGAGGTGATGGAGACGCCCGGCCACACGCTCACCCATGTGGTCTACCACGGCGACGGCATGCTGTTCTGCGGCGACACGCTGTTCACCGGCGGCTGCGGGCGCCTGTTCGAGGGCACCCCGGAGCAGATGCACCGCTCCCTCTCGCGCATCGCCGCCCTGCCCGCCGCAACCCTGGTCTACTGCGCCCACGAATACACCCTGGCCAATCTCGGCTTCGCGCGGGTGGTGGAACCGGACAGCGCCGCGCTGAAGGCGCGCCGCGCGGCCGCCGAGGCCTCGCGCGCCCGCGGCGAGCCCACCGTGCCCTCCACCCTGGCGGAGGAGCTGGACACCAACCCCTTCCTGCGCAGCGAAGATCCCGTCGTCGTGGCGGCGGCATCGAACTTTGCCGGTCAGGCGCTGAAGGATCCCGTCGAGGTTTTCGCCACCGTCCGCCACTGGAAGGACACGCTCGACTGAGGGCGGGGGCACGCCCTCCCCCCATCCGCCCGGATGCAGGCTTCGCGCAGAAACATTTTTTAACATTTGTCATGTAATCATTTTCTTCTGTATTTCATCTTGTTGCATAAGCTATGTAATGCAATGACTGAGAACATGGTTCGATTTATGTCTTGATCCACCCCGTTTATGTCCGTACCATCGCCGGTGGTTTTTGAGCCTGGGGGGCATGGACTTGACACGCAAGACCACGACCGGCGTCGGGCTCGCCCTCGTCTCTCTTCTGACCCTGAGCGCCTGCGGCGTCCAGCCCCTGAAATCCGGCGCCAGCGCCAATTCTGCCGTCAACAGTCTCTCCGACTCCGGCATCGAGGATCCGGGCAGCTCGTTCGCCGCCCTGCTGCGGGAGCGGCTCCAGGCCCCGGCGTCCAACCTCGACGAAACCCCGGTCTCCGACGATCTGTGGGAGCGCATCCGCGCCAGCTTCCGGCTCGATCACGAGGTCAACCGCCCCCGGGTGGCGGCCGAGCTGGACATGTACACCCGCCACCCGAACTACCTGGCGCGGGTGGGCGCGCGGGCCGAGCCCTACCTGCACTACATCGTGGAGTCGATCGAGCAGCGCGGCGCGCCGCTGGAGCTGGCCCTGCTGCCCGTGGTCGAAAGCGCCTTCCAACCCAACGCCTACTCGCCCGGACGGGCGGCGGGGCTGTGGCAGTTCATCCCCGACACCGGGCGCCGCTTCGGGCTGGAGCAGAACTGGTGGTATGACGGCCGGCGCGACGTCTACGCCTCCACCCAGGCGGCGCTGGACTACCTGGAGCTCCTGCGGGATCAGTTCGACGGCGACTGGCTGCTGGCGCTGGCGGCGTACAACTCCGGTTCCGGCACGGTAAGCCGCGCCATCGAGAAGAACCGCAATGCCGGACGCCCCACCGACTTCTGGTCCCTGGACCTGCCGCGCGAGACCCGCAGCTACGTCCCCCGGCTGCTGGCCATCTCCGCCATCGTCTCCGATCCCGGCGCCTACGGGGTGGACCTCGTGCCCATCACCAATGAGCCCTACCTGGCGCGGGTCGACCTGGACGGCCAGATCGATCTCGGGCTGGCGGCGGATCTCGCCGGCATCAGCCTGGACGACCTCTACCGCTACAACCCCGGCTTCAACCGCTGGGCCACCGCGCCCCAGGGGCCCCACTACCTGATGCTGCCGGTGGAGAAGCTCGACCTGTTCAACGAGAAGCTGGCCCAGGTGCCCGCCGACGAGCGCATGCGCTGGAACCGCTACCGGGTCAGTCGCGGCGACACCCTCGGCACCATCGCCCAGGCCCACGGCACCTCCGTGGCCATGCTGATGGACAGCAACAAGCTGAAGAGCACCCGCATCCGGGTGGGGCAGGAACTGCTGATACCCGTCGGTTCCGGGGCGGGAGTCCGGGTGGCGGCGGCGGGCGCCGGCGGTACGGGAACAGCCGCTTCCGCGCCGAAGGGTGGCCGCAAGGTGGTGCATACGGTGCAGGCCGGGGACACCCTGTGGGACATCGCCCGCCAGCACGGCGTCACCACCCGCCAGATCGCCGACTGGAACCGCATCGCCCTCAACGACACCCTGCGGCGCGGCCAGAAGCTGACCCTGTGGCCCGGCAATGCCCAGGCGGCCGCTCCCGCCGCGCCCGCCTCGACCACCCAGAGCATCCGCTACACGGTGCGTTCGGGAGACTCCCTGTGGGCCATCTCGAAGCGTTTCCGCGTCAGCGTGGCCGACCTGCGTGACTGGAACGACCTCGCCACCGGCCAGCAGCTGCGCCCGGGGCAGCGCCTGCAGGTCTACCTGAACGTGGCCGAGCTGTCCGGCAACATCTGATCCCTCCGCCCCGGGTCGTGCACCACCGGGGAGGCGACTGTCCGGATTCCCCCGCCTTGGCCTACCCTTGGCTGTCGTTGAATTCCGCCATTCCGCCCCCACCCTACTCCCTGTGACCCGCACCGCCGGGACGAGGGAACCACTGCCTGCCACGAGGGGATCAGGATGCCTGAGAAGGAACAGCCGGAAGCCATCGAGATCATCGACAGCGACGGGATGGACGAGGATCAAAACCCTGCCAGGGGGTCGGAGCTGGCCGTCGCCTCCGAACTCCTGCCGGCCGAGATCCACCTGATTCCCGTCCACGACCGCCCCTTCTTTCCGCCCCAGACGGTCCCGGTGCTGCTGAGCGAGGAACCCTGGCTGGAGACCATCGAGGAGGTGGGCGAGGAGCCGCGCCACCTGCTGGGCCTGGTCGCATCCCGCACCGACGCACCGCCGGAGGAGGCGGCACCCGATGACTTCGCCCGGATGGGCACCGTGGTGCGCATCCATCACCCCATGCGCGCCTCGGGCAAGATCCAGTTCATCGCCGAGGGACTGCAGCGGTTCCGCATCGTCAAGTGGCTGACCCGCACCCCGCCCTACCGGGTGCGGGTGGAGTATCCCCATGAACAGCGCCACGAGGAGAACGCCGACGAGCTGCGCGCCTACGCCATCGCCATCATCAACACCCTCAAGGAGCTGGTTCCCCTCAACCCCCTCTACAGCGAGGAGCTGAAGTTCTTCCTCACCCGCTTCGGCCCCCAGGACCCCTCCCCCCTGACCGACTTCGCCGCCAGCCTGACCACGGCGTCGAAGGAGGAGCTGCAGGAGGTGCTCGAGGCGGTGAACCTGCGCCGGCGCATGGAGAAGGTGCTGGTGCTGATCAAGAAGGAGCTGGAGGTGGCCAGGCTCCAGACCCGGATCCGCCAGCAGGTGGAGGAGCGCATGAGCGAGCAGCAGCGCCAGTTCTTCCTGCGCGAGCAGCTCAAGGCCATCCAGAAGGAGCTCGGCATCGCCAAGGACGACAAGACCGCCGACCTGGAGCGCTTCCGCGAGCGGCTGGAGTCGCTGCGGATTCCCGACCCGGCCCGGGGCAAGGTGGACGAGGAGCTGGAAAAGCTCTCCATCCTCGAGACCGGCTCGCCGGAGTACGGGGTCACGCGCAACTACCTGGAGACCATCACCAGCCTGCCCTGGGGCCGCTACTCGGAGGACAACCTGGACCTGGACCACGGGCGCAGGGTCCTGGACCGCGACCATGACGGCCTCGACGATGTGAAGAAGCGAATCCTCGAGTTCCTCGCCGTGGGGGCCCTGCGCGGGGAGGTCTCCGGCTCCATCATCCTCCTGGTGGGGCCGCCCGGGGTGGGCAAGACCTCCATCGGCCACTCCATCGCTGACGCCCTGGGCCGGCGCTTCTACCGCTTCTCCCTGGGCGGGATGCGCGACGAGGCCGAGATCAAGGGCCACCGCCGCACCTATATCGGCGCCATGCCCGGCAAGTTCATCCAGGCCATCCGCGAGGCGGGCACCGCCAACCCGGTGATCATGCTGGACGAGATCGACAAGATCGGCGCCTCCTACCAGGGCGATCCCGCCTCGGCCCTGCTGGAGGTCCTGGACCCCGAGCAGAACAGCGACTTCCTCGACCACTACCTGGACCTGCGCTTCGATCTCTCCAAGGTGCTGTTCATCTGCACCGCCAATCAGCTCGACACCATCCCCCAGCCGCTGCTGGACCGCATGGAGGTGATCCGGCTCTCGGGCTACATCACCACGGAGAAGGTGGCCATCGCCAGGCATCACCTGTGGCCGCGCCAGGTGGAGCGCGCCGGACTGCGGCGCGGGCAGATCCGCATCACCGAGGCCGCCCTGCGCCAGATCATCGAGGGCTACGCCCGCGAGGCCGGCGTGCGCAACCTGGAGAAGCAGCTCGGGCGCATCGTGCGCAAGTGTGCGGTGGATATCCTCGGCGGCGCCGAGACTCCCGTGCGAATCGGCACCCGCGACATCGAGCGGCTGCTCGGCAAGGCCCACTTCCAGCGTGAAAAGCCGCTCAGCGGCCTGGGCGTGGTCACCGGGCTGGCATGGACGGCGATGGGCGGCGCGACGCTGTCCATCGAGGCCACCCGGGTCCACACCAAGAACCGCGGCTTCAAGCTCACCGGCAAGCTCGGCGACGTGATGCGCGAATCGGCCGAGATCGCCTACAGCTACATCAGCTCCCACCTGAAGACCTACCGCGCCGAGCAGACCTTTTTCGACGAGGCGTTCGTCCACCTGCACGTCCCCGAGGGGGCCACCCCGAAGGACGGCCCCAGCGCCGGCGTCACCATGGCCACCGCGCTGCTGTCGCTGGCGCGCAAGGAGCGCCTGGCCCGGCCCCTGGCCATGACCGGCGAGCTCACCCTCACCGGCCAGGTCCTGCCGGTGGGCGGCATCCGCGAGAAGGTCATCGCCGCGCGGCGCTCGCGCATCCCCGAGCTGATCCTCCCCGAGGCGAACCGCGGCGACTTCGAGGAGCTGCCGGACCACATCCGGGCCGGGCTGACCGTGCATTTCGCCCGCCACTACCGTGACGTCTACCGCATCGTGTTCGCAAACACCCCGGAATGACCACGCCCAATCACCGAAATCATGACAAACGTCATGCTTCCGATCGCCGGAGCGGATCCATAATCAGCCGGACCATCCAGGTGCCCGGGGTCCCTCCATGCCCCCGGAGCCGGCAGAGGAGCGAGCGGACATGAGCAAACTGGTAGAGTGGAGCGAGGAGCTGAGCGTCGGCATCCAGGAGATCGACGAGCAGCACAAGATGCTGGTGGACCTCCTGAACCAGCTGCACGAAGCCATCCACAAGCGTCACGGTTCGGAGGCCACGCGCAAGATCCTCGACGAGCTGGCGGACTACACCCGCATCCATTTCGCCGTGGAGGAGAGCCTCATGCGGGTGCTCGAGTACCCCGACTACGAGGCCCACAAGCGCGAGCACGAGGACCTCATCCAGCAGATGACGGACCTGAAGCAGAAGCTCGACACCGGGACCCACTCCATCAGCTTCGAGCTGCTGCATTTCCTCAAGGTCTGGCTCACCAAGCACATCCTCGAGTCCGACAAGGAGTACAGCCCCTACTTCCTCAGCAAGGGCGTCAAGGCCTCCTGGCAGAAGAAATCCTGGGTGGGCAAGCTCTGGGGTTCCCTCACCCACTGACCCCGGCCGCTGACTGCGGCACACGGCATCCCCGCCACGGTCCGCGCCCGGCCGTAGCGGGGATGCCCGCGCATCCGCCCCCCTTCCCTGCCCGCCCCCACCGCCGCCGCCGCGTTCAGCCGCCGTTCAGGACCCGCGCCCTATCCTGCTCGCAAGTCGGGGCGATTCCGCCCCGCGGCAACAGGAGAGCAGACAGCCATGCGAGTCAACGGAACCACTCTGATCGCGGGCGCGCTGGGCCTGGCCCTGGCCGGCTGCGCCAGCGCCGATGCCCGTTTCGATGCCCCCCGCTACGGCAGCTACAGCGAGGGCTCCTACGGCCTCGACAGCAGCTTCAGCGACACCGCCAAGGTCACCCGGGTCGAGCCGCTCTACCAGCGGGTGAGCGTCCCGGAACACCGGCGCCAGTGCTGGGAGGAGCCGGTCCGGAGCAGCAGCTACCTGGGGGGGGAGAACCTGGCCGGCACCCTCATCGGCGGCGTGGTGGGCGGCGTGGTCGGCAACCGCTTCGGTTCCGGCAGCGGCCGTGACGCCATGACCGTGGCCGGCACCATCGCCGGCGCCGTGGTCGGGGCCGAGCTCAGCCAGCGCCGGGACGCCGGTTACGCCTATCCCGCGGTGGAGGAGCGCTGCGAATGGGTCACCGACTACCGGGACGAGGAGCGCATCGACGGCTACCGGGTATACTACCGCTACGAGGGCCGGGAGTTCGTGACCACCCTGCCCTACGACCCGGGGCGCCAGCTGCGCGTGCGCGTGAACGTGGAGCCCGAGGGATAGACCGGAACCCCGCCGAACAGGAGACGGACATGCCGAGACGCCGCCCGGACATCCTCCTGCACCTGCTTCTGCTGGCCGTGCTGCTGGCGTCGCCGCTCGCCGCCCTGGCGCAGCCGGGACGCGGCGGGGACGGCCCGCAGAACAGCCGCGACCGGTTCGAACGCCAGGAGACGCGGCGCGGCGGCGTGTCCCTGGGCGAGGCGGTCGCGGCGGTCCAGCGCGCGACCGGCGGCCGCGTGCTGAGCGCCGATACCCGCAACGGCAGCCATCGCATCAAGGTGCTGCTCCCCGGCGGCCGGGTCCGGCTCTACCAGGTGGACCGGGACACCGGCGCGGGCATGCCCTGAACGGCGGCGCCCATGCTCCGGACCCCGCCCGGCGCCGCGAGCGCACCGCAACGATCCCGCCCCGAACCCTGACCCGCGGAGTACATCCATGCGCATCCTCGTGGTGGAAGACGAAGCGCAGCTGCGCGAACAGCTCGCCGCCCGGCTGCGGGCCGAGGGCTACGCGGTGGAGACCGCCGCCGACGGCGACGAGGGGCTGTGGCAGGCCACCGAATTCCCCATCGACCTGGCGGTCATCGATCTCGGCCTGCCGGGGCTTCCCGGCGACGAGATCATCCGTCGCGCCCGGGCGGCCGGGCGAACCTTCCCCGTCCTCATCCTCACCGCCCGCGGCCGCTGGGAGGACAAGGTGGAGGGGCTCGAGGCGGGCGCCGACGACTACCTGGTCAAACCCTTCCACGTGGAGGAGCTGCTGGCCCGCATCCGGGCGCTGCTGCGCCGCGCCGCCGGCGTGGCCTCGCCGCGCCTGGAATGGGGCCCCCTCGCCATCGACACCCGCACCCACAGCGTCACCCTGGGCGAGACGCCGGTGGAGCTGACCGCCTACGAGTACCGGGTGCTGGAGTACCTGGCCCTCAACAGCGGCCGGGTAATCTCCAAGACCGAGCTGACCGAGCACCTCTACGAGGAGGAGTCCGACCGCGACAGCAACGTCATCGAGGTGTTCGTGCGCCGGCTGCGGCGCAAGCTCGACCCGGACGGCCGGCTCCAGCCCATCGAGACCCGCCGCGGCGAGGGCTACCGCTTCAACCTGGCCGGCGACGGTTCATGCGGCTGAGCCTGCACGCCCGCCTGCTGCTCACAGCGACCCTGGTCCTGGCCGCCTTCCTGGGCCTGACCGGCGCCGCGCTGGACCGGGCCTTCCGGGCCAGCACCGAGGAGGCGCTGGTGGAGCGGCTCCGCGCCCAGGTGTTCGGCCTGCTCGCCGCCACCGAGTTCGGCGCCGACGGCCTGGAATTGCCGGCGGAGCTGCCGGAGCCGCGCTTCTCCCAGCCCGGCTCCGGGCTCTACGGCGCCATCCGCGGCGCCAACGGCGCGATTGCCTGGCGTTCCCGCTCACTGCTCGGCCTGCCGGCCGTGTTCCCCGCCGACCTGGAGCCCGGGGAGTGGCGCCGCACCGCCCTGGACCTGGCTCAGGGCCGCACCTTCAACACCCTGAGCTTCGGGGTCAGCTGGGAGGTGGGCGCCACGCCCCACCGCTTCACCGTCAGCGTGGCCGAGGGCAGCGAGGTGGTGGAGCAGCAGCTGCGCGGATTCCGCCGCAGCCTGTGGGGCTGGCTGGGTGCCTCGGCGCTGGTGCTGCTCGCCGTGCAGGGCACCATCCTGCGCTGGGGCCTGGCGCCGCTGCGCCGCGCCGTGCGCGAGCTGGAGGAGATGGAGGCGGGCGAGCGCCCGGCGCTCGGCAGCGACTATCCCCGCGAGCTGCGGGGACTCACCCGCAGCATCAACACCCTGCTCAACAGCGAGCGCCGGCGCCTGGAGCGCCACCGCAAGGCCCTGGCGGACCTGGCCCACAGCCTGAAGACGCCCCTGGCCGTCCTGCGCGGCCTCGCCTCCGGCGGGGTCGACGCGGCGGCGAAGGCCACGCTGGAGGAGCAGGTGCAGCGCATGGACGCCACCGTGCAGCACCAGCTGCAGCGCGCCACCCTGCCCGCCGTCCCCGTGTTCGCGCGTCCGGTCGCGGTCGCCGCCGTCGCCCGCCGGCTGGTGGCGACACTGGAGAAGGTCCACGCCGACAAGGCGCTCCGCTTCGAGCTCGAACTCTCACCCGGGGCGGAGTTCCGCGGCGCCGAGGGCGACCTGATGGAGCTGCTCGGCAACCTGCTCGACAACGCCTGCAAGTGGGGGCGGGAACAGGTCCGGCTCAGCGCGGTCGCGCAGCCCGCGGGCGGCCCGGACACAACGGCCGGGCTGGAGCTGACGGTGGAGGACGACGGCCCGGGTATCGCCGCGGAGGATCATCAGCGGGTGCTCGCCCGGGGCGGCCGCGCCGACACCCGCATCCCCGGCCACGGCATCGGCCTGGCGGTGGTGGCGGACCTGGCCGAGGCCTACGGCGCCACGCTCGCCATCGACCGCAGCCCCCTCGGCGGGGCCCGGGTCAGACTGCGTTTTCCCGCTCCACGCCCGCAACCGGAGTGAGATCGAGGGCTTCCGACGACTCCCGCTGACCGTCGCGAACGAACTCGACGTCCGCCGGGATCCCGTCCATCCGCCCCATCCGCCAGCGATCGAGTTGGTGGCTGACGTGGGTAATCAGCGTCCGGCGGGCGCCCAGCGCAACCCGCAGTGCCGACAGCCGGGACCAGGGCCCGCCGTCCGCCGCGGCCGGGACACCCTCCTCCCAGTCGGCGCCGGTGATGAGCAGATCCGGGACCCAGCGTGACAGCGCCTGCAGGGCCGGGCCGGCCAGGCGCGGCGCCCCGGGAAGCCAGACGATCCGGGACTCCCCGTGCTCCAGGGCGTAGCCGTACTCCGGGCTCCCCGTCAAAGGCAGCGCAAGGATGCCGATCGGGCCCAGGCGCAGGGGCTGGAGGGGTTCGAGGGTCAGGGGCCGCAACAGGCCCGGTTCGCGGACCAGGTCCAGGTCCGCGGGCGGTGCCGGGCCGAACAGGGGTATCGGCGCACCCACGCCCCAGCGCAGGGCATGGAGGCCGGAGAGGCGCCCGGGCCGCCAGTCCGGAAGCAGGATGGCGTCCAGCCGCCCGTCCGGCACCCGGCGCTCGCCCGGCAATCCCGGACAGCCGCCGACAAGCAGGCGGGCCGGCCCCGCCTCCACCTGCAGGCAGCCGCCCGGCCGGCGCCGGGCCGAACGGTCGAAACGGGCGCGGCTACAGGCCGGGCAGTCACAACCGTAGACCGGGACGCCGGCCTCCGTGCCGGTGGACAGGAAACTCAGTCGCACGCGCCTTCCTCCCCGAGCAGCAGGGCCACCAGCCGCTCGCCGGCCTCCTCCAGAGGCCCCTCGTTGGCAATCACCAGCACCCGGTCGAGCTGCTGTCCCTGCAGTTCGGCCCCGCGGGCGATGCGGCGGTCCACCGCGGCGGCATCCTCCCGCCCCCGGGACCGGAGGCGCTCCCGGCGCACCGCCTCGGTGGCCGTGACCAGGACACCCACCAATTCCGGAAACAGGCGCCGGGCTTCGGGGAGGTAGGCGCGGGAACCGTTCACCACCACGTCGTGACCGGCCGCCAGCCAGGTCGCTATCTCCCGTCCCACGCCATAGCGCAGGCCATGGCTGTCCCAGTGCATGGCGAACAGGCCCTCCTGCAGGCAGCGTTCGAATTCCGCGGCGCTGACCGCCACGTGGTCCTCCCCCCCGGAACCGGCGGGCCGGGTGATATGGCGCCGGGCGAAGTGAATCCGGTCCCGCCCCTCGAGCCGCTGCCGGGCATAGGCCATGAGGCTGTCCTTGCCGGCGCCGGAGGCGCCCATCAGGTAGAAGAGGCGTCCGCCTTGCCTGACCCTGCGTGCGTTGGACATGTCCATGCTCAGTCGAAATACCAGACCCGGGGTTCATTTCGCAGCGAGTGTGCCGGGGCAAGGTGACAGTGGAATGACCGGCGGGTTACTTGACCCGGGCCGCCGCGGCTGGCTCCGGGGCCAGCGGGAATCTCTCCAGCAGTTGGAAGGGTGAGCCGCGATCCGGCTGCCGGTAGAGCGCCAGGCCGGTGACGGCCAGCGGCGCCCGGCACAGGGGTGTCACCACCGGCGCCAGGGCGAGCCGCAACTGTTCCCGCGAGGCTTCGTCGAGGCGGCCGGTCAGGGTCAGGTGGAAGCGGAACTCCTCCATCACGTAAGGATAGCCCCAGCTCCCCAGCAGCCGCTCCTGGCACGGGGTGAGGCCGGCCCGGCGGCGCCGGGCGAGCTCCGCCTCCGGTGCCGGGGCCCGGAAGGCATCCAGCTCCCGTACGCAGGCGGCGGCGAGCGCATCGAGCGCCGGGCAGGCCGCGGCAGGACGCAGGGCCAGGAACCCGTCCAGCGCCTCGAGGCCGAGGGGGGGCGCGACGACCGCCGGCTTCGCGGCGCAGAAGCGTGCCACGGCGGCAGTGAGTTGCCCTGGGGTCACCCCCTGCCGCAAGGCGAAGGGTGGTTTGAGCGTGGCGTGGAATCCGTACCGGCGCGGGCTGGCGGTGATGGCGGCCAGCCAGGCCGCGTCGAATCCCGGCAGCGGTTCGGGTGGGTAGTCGGCACCGTGCTCCGGGTCGCGGCCGAGCCATCGGCAGCCGAAGCGCCACAGGGGCGAATCCGGCTCCGGGGCATAGTAGATCGCGTAGCGCGCCTGGGCGCCGTCCATCAGTAGACGCGCATTCCGGCGCGCCAGACATCGCGCACCAGGGGAAACCGATGGTACTCGTGCACCCGCACCAGGTCTCCGCGCAGGCCCGGCTCGATGCTGCCGCGGTCCTCGAGACGGGCCGCGCGGGCCGGATTCCGGCTCACCCGGGCCACCGCCCCCGGCAGGGTGATGGACGCCACGCTCTCCTCCAGGGTGAAGGCCGCCTGGAGCAGGCTGCTCGGGAAGTAGTCCGAGGAGACGATGTCCAGCAGGTCCGCCTCGGCCAGGGCCCGGGCCGAGACGTTGCCCGAGTGGGAGCCGCCGCGAACCAGGTTCGGCGCGCCCATGAGCACCTGCAGGCCGTGGCCGCGGGCGGCGCGGGCCGCCTCCAGGGTGGTGGGAAACTCGGCGATGGTCATGCCCAGCGCCCGGGCCTCCTCCACGTGGGCCGGCTCGGCGTCGTCGTGGCTGGCGAGCGGCAGTCCGCGCTCGTGGCAGCGGGCCACGATATGCGCGCGGTTGCTGTCGCTGTGTTCATGGCTGGAGCGGATCTGGCGCTCCATGAAGGCCTCCATCTCGGCATCGCTGAGGCGGTACTTGCCCTGATAGTACTCCCGGTACTTGTCCAGGTTCACGAACTGGCGCTGCCCCGGCGCATGGTCCATCACCGAGACCAGGCGCACCAGCCCGTTGCCGTCGAAATTGTGGAACAGCCGGGTCAGGTCCGGGTGGCCCAGCTCGCAACGCAGGTGCAGGAAGTGCTCGGCGCGGGTGGCGTGTTCCGCCTGGGCGAGGGTGACGGCGGTGGCCATGTCGTCCAGGTTCTCCATGCGGGCGCTGCCGTCCTTCACGTCACCGAGCGCCAGGGCATCGAACACGGTGGTGATACCCGCCGCCACCACCTGGGCGTCGTGGGCCACCACCGCCGGCAGCGAGGGCCAGCGCACGCCCGGACGGGGGGTGAAGTGCTTCTCCAGGTTGTCGGTGTGCAGTTCCACCAGCCCAGGCAGCAGGTAGTCACCCTCCAGGTCGGTGGCCCCGGCGGCGCTGGTGACACCGGTATCCACGGCGCGGATAACGCCGCCGGTCACCTGGACGGTGCCGAGAAAGACCTCCGTGGCGGTCACCACCCGGGCATTGGTCAGCAACAGGTTCTGGCTCATCTGACAGGCTCCATTCCTTCGAATTCCCGGCCGGGCCGTTCGGGGCGGGGATTGCCGTGGGCACCCCGGTCAGGCGGCCGATTCAGTCGCCGCCCCCACCATGTCGAGCACGGTGCCGGCAACGGCGTCGCGGACCTCGGCATCGTGGAAGATGCCCACCACCGCCGCGCCGTTCGCCCTGGCCTCCTCGATGAGCCCGATCACCACGGCGCGGTTGGCCGCGTCGAGAGAGGCGGTGGGCTCGTCGAGCAGCAGCACCGGGTAGCCGGGCAGGAAACCGCGGGCGATGTTCACCCGCTGCTGCTCGCCGCCGGAGAAGGTGCTCGGCGCCAGCTCCATCAGCCGCGGGGAGATGTTCAGCCGCTCCAGCAGCGTCGCGGCCTTGCGCCGCGCGACGGCTGCCGTCTCCCCCTGCAGGCGCAGGGGCTCGGCGACCACGTCCAGGGCCGGCACCCGCGGTACCGCGCGCAGGAACTGGCTCACGTAGCCGATCGTCTCGCGACGCACCTCGATCACCTTGCGCGGCTCGGCGCCGGCCAGGTCGAGCAGCGCCCCGCGGTGCCGGATCCAGACCCGCCCCCGCTGCAGCCGGTAATTGGCGTAGAGGGAGCGCAGCAGGGTGCTCTTGCCGGCGCCGGAGGGACCGTTGAGCACCAGGCACTCCCCCGCGCGGACCTCGAATTCCACGCCGCGGAGCACCTCCATGGAGACCCCGCCCTGGTTGTGCAGCGTGAAGGTCTTGCCCAGGTTCTCCACGCGGATCATCACGTCGTTCATCGACAGGTCCTCAGGGCTGCAGTACGGAGGAGACCAGCAGCTGGGTGTAGGGATGCTGGGGATCGTCCAGCACCTGGTCGGTCAGCCCGCTCTCCACCACCTCGCCCCTGCGCATCACCATCAGCCGGTGGGCGAGCAGGCGCGTCACCGCCAGGTCGTGGGTCACCACCACCGCCGCCAGGCCCAGGTCGGCGACCAGGCCGCGCAGCAGGTCCAGCAGGCGCGCCTGCACCGAGACGTCCAGGCCGCCGGTGGGCTCGTCCATGAAGACCAGCCGCGGCTGGGTGACCAGGTTGCGGGCGATCTGCAGCCGCTGCTGCATGCCGCCGGAGAAGGTGTCGGGGCGATCGTCGATGCGCCCGGCATCGATCTCCACCCGCTCCAGCCAGGCGTGGGCGGTCTCGCGGATGCGTCCGTAGTGGCGGGCGCCGACCGCCATCAGCCGCTCGCCCACGTTGCCCCCGGCGCTCACCGCCAGGCGCAGGCCGTCGCGGGGGTTCTGGTGCACGATCCCCCAGTCGGTGCGCATCAGCAGCCGCCGCTCCGCCTCGGAGAGTCCATAGATGTCCACCATGCCCTGGTGGCGGGTGCGGTAGAGGACCTGCCCCGCCGTGGGTTGCAGTCGTGCCGAGAGGCAGGCGAGCAGGGTCGACTTGCCCGAGCCCGATTCCCCCACGATTCCCAGCACCTCGCCGGGATGGAGCTCGAAGTCCACGTCCCGGCAGCCGAGCGTGCCGCCGTACCAGTGGCTCACCCCCACCGCCCGCAGCAGCGGCTGTTCCGTCTCGTTCATCATCAGCGTTTCCGCCCTTTCCCTGAGACCCTGTCTATTGAATTTCCTACGCTTGACCCACCGCCTCGGGCTCCGGCCCCCTGTGGCCGGCATCGCGTCGCTCGCGGCAGTGGTCGCTGTCGGAGCAGACGAACAGCCGCCCGCCGCGATCGTCCACCACCACCTCGTCGAGGAAGCTGTCCCCGGCGCCGCACAGTGCGCAGCAGGCCTCCCAGCGCTGCACCTCGAAGGGGTGATCCTCGAAGTCCAGGCTCTTCACCCCGGTGTAGGGCGGCACCGCGTAGATGCGCTTCTCGCGCCCGGCGCCGAAGAGCTGCAGCGCCGGCATGCGATCCATTTTCGGATTGTCGAACTTCGGGATCGGCGAGGGGGCCATCACGTAGCGGCCATTCACCAGCACCGGGTAGTTGTAGGCGGTGCTGATGCGGCCGAAGCGGGCGATGTCCTCGTAGAGCTTCACGTGCATCACCCCGTAGTCGGCCAGGGCGTGCATGCGCCGCGTCTCCAGCTCCCGCGGCTCCATGAAGCGCAGAGGCTCGGGAATGGGCACCTGGTAGACGAGGATCTGGTCTTCCCGCAGCGGCCGCTCGGGAATGCGGTGCCGGGTCTGGATCAGCGTCGCCTCGGCCGTCCGCTCGGTGGTGTCCACCCCGGTGGTGCGGGCGAGGAAGCGGCGGATGTTCACCGCGTTGGTGGTGTCGTCGGACCCCTGGTCGATCACCTTCAGCACGTCATCGGGGCCGATGAGGCTGGCGGTCACCTGGATACCCCCGGTGCCCCAGCCGTAGGGCAGCGGCATCTCCCGCCCGCCGAAAGGCACCTGGTGCCCCGGGATGGCCACCGCCTTGAGGATGGCGCGGCGGATCATGCGCTTGGTCTGCTCGTCCAGGTAGGCGAAGTTGTAGCCTTCCAGCGGCGCTCCGGCGGTCATTCTCTCCACTCCCTCCATTTTCACTCCCCCGCTTCCCGCCGTGTATCCCAGTCCGTCCGCAGGCGACGGATCAGCTCCAGCTCCGATTGGAAGTCCACGTAGTGGGGCAGCTTGAGGTGCTGCACGAAGCCCGATGCCTCCACGTTGTCGCTGTGCATGAGCACGAACTCCTCGTCCTGCGCCGGCGAACTCACCGCCTCGTCCAGCTCGCCGGCGCGCAGGGCCCGGTCCACCAGCGCCATGGACATGGCCTTGCGCTCGCTGTGACCGAAGGCGAGGCCGTAGCCGCGGGTGAACCGGGGCGGTTCGGTGGCGCTGCCCCTGAACTGGTTGATCATCTCGCACTCGGTCACGGTGAGGGTGCCGACGACGACGGGGAAGCCCAGATCCTCTGGCACCAGCTCCAGCTCCAGCTCGCCGACCCGGATCTCCCCGGCGAAGGGGTGGTTGTTGCCGTAACCGCGCTGGGTGGAATAGCCCAGCGCCAGCAGGAAACCTTCGTCGGCACGGGCCAGGTTCTGCAGCCGCGCCGCCCGGGAGGCCGGCAGATCGAGAGGCTCGCGGGTGAGGTCGGGTATCGATTCCTCCCCTGCCGGAGCGTCACCGCGCTCCACGAGGCCCTCCCGGTCGAGCAGGTCGAGCACCCTCGGCATGGGCCCCTGCGGCGGTTCGGCCTCGGGAGCCGCGACCGGCTCGCCCCACTCGGTGGCGGCGAGGGAGAAGTCGAGCAGGCGGTGGGTGTAGTCATAGGTCGGCCCGAGCACCTGCCCGCCCGGCAGGTCCTTGTAGGCGGCGGAGATGCGCCGATCGATGTGCATGGCGGCCGTGTCGAGCGGTTCGCAGGTTCCCAGCCGCGGCAGCGTGGTGCGGTAGGCGCGCAGGAGGAAGGCTGCTTCCACCAGGTCGCCGCGGGCCTGCTTGATGGCCAGGGCGGCGAGCTCCCGGTTGTAGAGCGAGCCCTCGGCCATGACCCGGTCCACCGCCAGCCCGAGCTGGTCGGCGATCTGCGCCAGGCTCAGCTCCGCCTCGCAGCTGTTCCCGCGCCGCTCCTCCGCCAGCCAGCGCTGGGAGTTCTCGATGGCCTGCTCGCCCCCCTTCACTGCGACGTACATGGCTCAGGCCTCCAGTTCCACCGAGCGCGGCAGGGCCGCGATGCGGTTGCCGCAGGTGAGCAGCAGATCGACGCCGCGGGGGTGGAGGGCGTGGTTGGTCCGCCACTGGGCGGGAAACGACTCCGCCAGACCCTGCACGCCGAGGTGCGCCGTGGCCGGGATGCCAGGCCCCCGCAGGCGCCACCCGCCCCCGGATTCCAGTCCGCTCACCTGCACGATGAGCGTGGTTGAGCGTTCCGGGTACTCGTCGCTGCCGCGGGCGAACGCCTCCAGCTCCGGCAGGGCGGAGGAGTCCGTCACCAGCGCGAAGGCGGCGCGGGCCGGCTGCTCCACCAGCGGGCAGCCGCAGTGAAAGCGCAGGTGCTCGCGAACACCCCGGCCCGCGCATGCGGCCGGGTCGAGCCACAGCGGCGTGTCGTAGTCGAGCAGCGCCAGGCACACGGCCATGCTGGCCGGGTTCAGCGGCACCGGCGTGGGTACGCTCTCCAGTGCCTGTACCGTCCCCGGGCGCGAGATGGCGGCCAGGACGCTGCGGAAGATGCGCTGGGCGTCCAGGACCGGATCCTGCAGACCCGGGAGTATCGCGGCGGTATCGAGCCGTTCGTTCATGGTTGGCATCCTCGGTCGTCGCCCTCAGTCATCACCGCGCACCAGGGTGAAGAACTCCACCCGGGTCGCCCCGGCGCGGGCAGCGCGGCGCCGGCGCTGCTCGTTCAGCTCCCTGGCCACCGGGGTCACCAGCACCGACTCCAGCCGGTTGCGCCTCCCGGGCTGCTGCAGCAGGGCGTCGAACAGCGCCGCCAGCTCGGCATGACGGGGGTTGCGATCGCTCGTGTAGCCGTAGCCGACAGTGCCGTCGTCGAGGCGGACCACGCAGCGGCTGAGCGTGATCTCGCCCAGGTTGAAGGGACCGCCGCTGCCGCACACCCGGCCCCGGACCATGGCCAGCCCCGCCTCCGGCCGGCGCAGATAGTCATAGGCGGGCTTGTCCCCCAGGCCGTTCCACATCCGCTCCAGCAGCGGCAGCGGCGCCCGGGCGAACAGCCCCATCCAGCGCCGGCGGCGCTGCTGGTCGATGGAGCGGGGTTCATCCTGTGCTGCATGCATCTCCGTCATCCTTCAGTTCCAGGCTCCCTTGCGTGTCGATTTCAGATGAACCGCTTCCGCACCCACTGCGACAGCAGGTCCAGCAGGCTCACGGTGACGACGATGATGATCATCACCGCGGCGGTCTCGGCGAAGTAGAAGCCGCGGATGTACTCCCACAGCACCACCCCGATGCCGCCGGCGCCCACCATGCCCACCACCGTGGCCGAACGGACGTTGGACTCGAACCGGTAGAGGGTGTAGGAGATCCACAGCGGCAGGACCTGGGGAATGACGCCGTAGAGAATGTCCTGCAGGGCGCTGGCGCCCGTGGCGCGCACTCCTTCCACCGGGCCGGGCTCGATGGCCTCCACCGCCTCGGAGAAGAGCTTGGCCAGGATGCCGGTGGTATGGACGAACAGGGCCATCACCCCGGCGAAGGGGCCGAGGCCCACCGCCACCACGAACAGCATGGCGAAAACCATTTCGTTGATGGCCCGGAAGGCGTCCATCAGCCGCCGCACGGGCTGGTAGACCCACCAGGGCACCAGGTTCTCCGAGGAGAGGATCCCGAACGGGATGGCGCACAGGACTGCCAGCACCGTGCCCCAGACGGCGATCTGGATGGTGACCAGCATCTCCTCGAGATAGAGCGGCCAGTCGTGGAAGTCGGGCGGGAAGAAGTCCCGCGTGAACTCCCACATGTTCCCGCTGTCCCGCACCAGGGCCCCGGGATCCATTTCCGCCCCCCGCCAGGACCAGCCCAGCAGGGCCAGGAACGCGCCCCAGCCCAGCAGCGTGATCAGGTTCCAGCGCGGTTCCCCGGCCAACGGCATGGCGCCCGGAGTCGAAGCGGTTTCCTGCATCGTCGGTCACTCCACCTCGGAATGGGGCGCGGCGCCCCGCGTCGACCGCGCGGGGCGCCGCGCAATCCGTCACTGCCCGGACTCGAGCGCCGCCAGCCGCTGCTGCAGACGGGCCAGCTCGGCGTCGATGCTCTTCAGCTTCTCCGCCTTGTCGGACTCGGAGAGACGCTCGTCGTTCTCCACCTTGACCCGGTCCTTGAACAGCGCCAGCTGGCGGATGGGCAGCAGCTGATCGTCGCTGGAGGCCCGGAACGGCGCCCACTGCAGATCGGCCAGCACCTTCAGCTCCCGCGCCTTGTCCCCGCCCTCGACGCCGTAGTGCATGAAGAAGTCGCGGATCCTGCGCTTGTCGCCGTCGGAGAGGTTCTTGCGCCAGGCGATGGGGTCGGAGGGAATCAGGGGCGACTTCCAGATGACCTTCACGTTCTTGTACTTCTCGGGGAAGTTGAGCT
This sequence comes from Thioalbus denitrificans, assembly GCF_003337735.1. Taxonomy (NCBI): domain Bacteria; kingdom Pseudomonadati; phylum Pseudomonadota; class Gammaproteobacteria; order Chromatiales; family Ectothiorhodospiraceae; genus Thioalbus; species Thioalbus denitrificans. Next base: position 27,559 of record NZ_QPJY01000004.1, read on the forward strand.
CCATGCGCGCCAGGTTCTCGGTATTGTTGGTGGCCACGTCCACCTGCCCGTTGGCCACCGCCAGGGCGTTGGTTTCGTGGTTGGCGTTGACCACGCGCCTGAAGGCCTTCTTGGCCTCGACGCCATTGACGGCGAAGACGTAGTAGCCGGGCACCAGGTAGCCGGAGGTGGAGTTGGGGTCGCCGTTGCCGAAGCTCAGATCGGCGGCGTTGTTCAGCACATCGTCCACCGAGTTCAGCCTGTCGTTGTCCTTCTGGGTGATGAGCACGGACCAGTAGCCCGGGTTGCCGTTCACGTCCACGGTCTGGGCGAAGATCTCCGCCCCGGCGCGATCGACGGCCTCCATGGCCGACTTGTTGCCGTACCAGGCCACGTCCACCTTGTCGAAGCGCATTCCCTCGATGATGCCGGCGTAGTCCGGGGCGAAGTAGGCCTTGACCGGCATGCCGAGCTTCTTCTCCATGTCGGCGAGGAAGGGATCCCAAACCGACCGGAGGTTCTGGGTGGATTCGGTGGAGATGATGCCGAAGCGCAGTGTCTGCAGCTCCTCGGCCAGGGTGGCGCCGCTGGCGATGAGGCCGGCGGTCAGGGTGGCGGCCATCAGGAAGGTTCTGCGTTTCATGGTCTCTTTTCTCCCTCGGTTGAATATGAGTTCGTGGTGTTGTGTATCGGCGGGACGGCAGCGCTCCGCCGCTCCCGCACGGCCCTGTTCACGACGCGGGGGGCCGGACCGGGCGGCGACGCCGGATCCTCCTGCAGGTCACGGAATGGCTGCGGCAGGTCGGGCTTACGCCGTCGCGGCGCACGCGGCCCGCTCGCGTTCGCCGCCCGCGCCCGGCCCTCCCACGGGGCTGTCCCGGAGGCTGTCCAGACCCAGTTCCATGGCATCGCGGGCGCCGTAGAGCTCGCGCAGGTAACCGGCGCTGAGCTCCCGGGTCGGTCCGTCGAAGTGGATGCGCCCGTCCTTGAGCGCCACCGTGCGCGGGCAGTAGCGCACCGCGAAGTCCACCTGGTGCAGGGAGACGATGACCGTCCGCCGATCCTCGCGATTGAGGGTGGAGAGCGATTCCATCACCCGGCGCGAGGACTCGGGGTCCAGGGAGGCGATGGGCTCGTCGGCGAGAATCAACTCCGCCTGCTGGGCCATGGCGCGGGCGATGGCGACCCGCTGCTGCTGGCCGCCGGAGAGGGTCGAGGCACGCTGCAGGGCCCGGTCGGCGAGACCGACCCGCCGCAGTGCCGCCAGGGCGAGCTCCCGCTCCTTGCGGGTGAACCGGCCGGTGGATCCGCGCCATTCGGGAATCCGCCCGAGCAGGCCCACCAGCACGTTCTGCAGCACCGTCAGCCGTCCCACCAGGTTGAACTGCTGGAAGATGAATCCGATGCGGGTGCGGCTCAGGCGCACGTCGCGGGCGAGCCGCCCCCCGGACTGGATAAGCCGCCCCTGCACCTCGATGCGGCCGCTGTCGACGCCGCGATCACCCACGGTCAGGCCGGCGATGTGGCGCAGCAGGGTGGACTTGCCGGAGCCGGAAGCGCCGATGAGCGCCACCATCTCGCCGCGGTTCACCCTGAGGTGAACACCGTCCAGCGCCTTGCCGGCCCCGAAGGTACGGTTCAGGTCGTAGATATCAACTGTCGAACTCATCCCTTTGCTCCAGCTGCGGATATCGGTAGGTTCGGGCCGCCATCTCATTGGCCTCGGCACACTCCAGGCACAGGCGGCAGCCCGGCAGGGCTGCACGGCGTGGCCGTGGAATCGGTTCGCCACACTGCATGCAGAACCGGGCCGAGGCCCGGGCGGGGTCCGCGGCCTCCCGGCCCCGGATCACCACTGCGCTGATGGCGGCCTCCAGGAACGCGTCCTGCACCTCCGCCGCGTAGTCCGCGATATCCATCGCCTCATCCTCCCGGCCCTGTGTGATAGCCGCAGAGTCTGGCAATGCTCTGTGACAGCGGATTGAAGGCCGGATGAACATTGGATGAAGGGCCGCTCTCAGCGCCCCGCGTACTTGCGCAGGAAATCCCCGGCATCGAGGCGGCGGAAATCGGGCAATGCCCGGCGCAGCCGCTCGTGGTCCCACTCCCACCACGCCAGGTCGAGCAGGCCGTCGATGACCGCCCGGTCGAAGCGCTGCCGCAGCATGGCGCGGGCGTGTGAAGGGCCGATGACAGGCGGGAACTGTGAAGGGGTTCGCGCAGCGGTGTTTGCCCGGGGCGCGGCACCGCGTCTATGATGTGGAGGACGGGAGGGAGTACAGCAAGTGGCTGATGGAAGAGGGATAACCGTTCGGACAGTCCGGGACGCGGGAGCGCTGTCCCTGGTCCTGCTCGCCCTGCTGCTGCCCGCGGCGGCCAGCGCCGAGGTCTACAAGTTCGTCGACCCCGACGGCCGCGTCACCTATACCGATACGCGCCACCAGCCGGCCTGGATGAAGCTGGTGAAGACCTGGAAGGGCTGGGCCCTGCCCAGGACCAGCACCGCCGCGCTGAAGAGCGGCCGCAAGCAGTTCACTGACACCATCGCCTCGGCGGCCCGCGAGCAGGGGCTGCCGGAAGCCCTGGTCCACGCGGTCGTCAGCGCCGAGTCCGCCTACCGCCCCGATGCCGTCTCCCGTGCCGGCGCGGTGGGGCTGATGCAGCTGATGCCCGAGACCGCGAAGCGCTACGGCGTGACCGATCGCACCGACCCGGAGCAGAACGTGCGCGGCGGCACCCGCTACCTGCGCGACCTGCTGGAGATGTTCGACAACGATACGACCCTGGCCATCGCCGCCTACAATGCCGGTGAGGGCGCGGTGCAGAAGTACGGCAACACGATTCCCCCCTATGCCGAGACCCAGGAGTATGTGCGCCGGGTGAAGGCCTACTACGCCCAGTTCAGCGGCGAGCAGGGCACGGCATCGGCCAAGCCGGCACCGGCCGCCGACACCGCGGCGACCGCCCAGGAACCGCCAGGCGGAAAACGCCGCCCGGTGGCGGTGATCGAGTGGAGCCGGTAACGCCGGTTCCCCACCCGCAACAACAGGAAGGGCGGCCCGGGGGCCGCCCTTCCGTTTTCAGCCGGACGCGTCCATCCGGGCCCACGGGGCCGCGTCAGCCCCAGTAGAACCAGTTCCAGCCCGTGGAGCGGGTCAGATCCACGGTCCGGGTCTGGGACTGATCGCCGTAGGTGACCGTCAACCGGTAGACGCCCGGCTCCAGCGCGGCGAGGAACCAGGGCCCCTCCGCCACCACGTCGAGGATCAGCCCGCCGGCGGCATCCCGCACCTGGACCCTGACATCCGCCACGTAGCTGCCGCGGCCCCGTTCCGCGAACCCGAGCTTGAGCCGGTAGCGATCCTCCACCGCCCGCAGCGCCTCGCGCTCGCCCGTGCCGATGCCCCCGCTGCGGTACTCCACACCGGCCACGGCTGCGGGCTCGGGGGCGGCGGCGCTGGTCACGTAGATGCGCCAGGCCTCCCGCCAGTCGCCGCGCAGGGCCGCCTGCGCCTCGGCCAGAGTCAGATCGCCGCGGCAGACCCGCTCCCGCAGCACTGCCTCCAGGCGGTCCTTGCGGTGCACGCTCCACTCGCCGCCCAGGGGCTGGGGCCACAGGTTGGCGGCGCTGTCCGCACCCCCCAGCCCCAGGCTGACGAGATGATCGAGCTCGCAGCCCCCGGCGGCGGCGCAATAACCGTCCCGGGGTCCCTCCAGGCCATAGGCCACGTAGATATCGAAGATCTCCTGGACATCCCGCGGCGCGGGTTCCGGTACGCCGCCCGGCGCGCACAGCGCCTGTGCGCTGACCGCGCGGGTCTCCCCCGGCGTCAGTGCCGGATCGGGCAGATCCCGCGCCTGCGCCGCCCCCATCCCGGCCGCCATGCAGGCGACCACGCCAATCCATCGTCCTATCCGGTTGTTCATTACACTCCCCTGAATTGAAGATGCCTGGTGCACTTGAAATGGCACCGCCGGGGTCCGCCGCTGGGTTTCGTGTACCGAGCCGCACACGATTTTCTGGTATAGGGGAGGACCCGCTGCCGGAGATGCCATGCGGGCGGACAGGAGGGCGGACGGGATTCCGGCGCCCATGTCGATTCGGAGTGGCTGTTCGGACTGTCCCTGCACCCGCGTCCCTGTCCTCTGCCCGCTGGTCACGGTGACGCTGGCGGGGAACAGGCCCCACTCACCGACACCAGCCCGTAACATTAATCCCGCAGGTTCTTTAAGGCAAAGGCCCCGGCCCCGGATCAGCCGCCGTAGCCGGTCAGCTCCACGTAGCCCACCCCGCCCAGGGCGCGGCCATCCCGCTCGCCCCCGACGCTCACCGCGCCCTCCCAGTAGCGCACCGAGAGGTCGAGCTCCTGGTCCGGGAGACGGGGTACGATCTCGAGGGTCAGATCCAGGGTCGGCACGGACAGCCTCCAGCCGACCGGGTAGACCGCGCCGGTGGCGGGGCTGGTCCACTCCCTCCCCGCCTCCAGCCTGACCGCGTCGTGCGCCAGGCGGGTGCTGCGCCCCTCGCTGTCCACCAGGACCCCGGCGCTGTGGGGATCGGTGGAACCGTCGGCGCGGCGCAGGCGGTAGTACATCAGGTCGCTGCCATCCTCCAGCTGCAGGGCGAACCAGTCCCAGCCCACCTGGCCCGCCCCGAGGGCGCTGGTGCTCCACTCCCGGTCGAACCAGCTGCTGCCGCTCACGGGATACTCGACGCCGGCGAGGCGGACCACGCCCTGGCTGGCGATGCGGGTTCCGGAGTAGTAGTAGGAGGCATTGCCCGCCGCGGCGCTCTTCCGGCTCAGCCCCCGGTCGCCCTGCAGCACCCAGGGCTTGCCGCCCTCCAGGGTGAGATCCAGGGCGATCCCCGCCTCGGCCACGCTGATGCGCAGGGGGAACAGCTCCGCCCCCTGCCCATCCACCCGCCAGTCCCGCAGCCACACGGCGAAGGGCCGCGACTGGGCGCCGGCCAGTTCCAGGCTGTCCCGGCTCATGCGCTCGAAGGCATGGAAGCCCCCGCCCTCCGTGTCGGTGAGGGTGAAATGGCTCATGTAGACCTGGTTGGTGGCCCAGGCCGTATCCCGGGCCGGGGGATCCGGGCGCAGGGCGAAGCGGAAGAAGGTCAGCTGGTAGCCGAAGTGGCGTCCGTCCGCGGTCTGCAGGTTGCCGGTGAAGTACCACCACTCGCTGCGGTAGTCGGGGTGCGGACCGTGATCGGCGGGAAACCTGAAGGGCCGGGGCTCCAGCGCCCGGGCGAACCCCGCCCCGTCCCCCCCCAGCAGTTCCCCCAGCCGGAAGCCGCCCCCCTCCTGCGCCCGGAGGGCGGGCGCGAACGCCAGCACCGCGGCGAAAAGGAGATGGGTCAGCCGCCGCACAAGACTCAAGGGACCCGTTTCCACTACCGTTCGACCTCTCGACGTTCCACCACTGCGAGGGAACCGTTCCGTTTCCGGATAAACCGCAGATTAACGCTGACTGGCATTGAATCAACGAAAATCAGCGCGAATCCGCGGTTCAACAAGTGTTTTCAAAAATCCGTCACTCACCGCGCAGGGCGAGGGCCGGGGGGGTGCGGGCCATGAGCCAGGCGGGGTAGACGCCGGCGAGGAGGCCCGCGGACAGGGCCAGCAGCACGGCCTGGCCGAGGATGGCCGGATCGGTGGTCCACTGCAGGGTCCAGCCGAAGGCGCGGTAGTTGATGACGTGGGTGAGGACACGGGCCATGAGCAGTCCCGCCGGCACCGCCAGCAGCCCCGCCGTCAGCCCCATCAGGCCGGTCTGGGCCGTGACCAGCAGCCACACCTGGCGCGGGGTCAGGCCGTTGACCCGCAGCACCGCCATCTCCCGGGCCCGCTCCAGGTGCAGCGCCAGCAGCGCGCTCAGCACGCCCACGAAGGCCACCACCACCGCCAGCAGCCGCAGCACGGTGGTGATGGTGAAGGTGCGGTCGAACACCTCCACCGAGGCGTTGAAGAGCTCGCGGTTGGCGCGGACCGCGAGGGCGAGGCCGTCGGCGGGCAGCACGCGGATGCGGGCCATGAGTTGTTCGATGTCCACGTCGGGCCGGGCGTGGACGCCGAGGGAGGAGACGGCCTCGTCGTTCCACAGGCGGCGGTAGAGGGCGGCATCGAGGTACACCACCCCCTGGTCCGAGCGGTAGTCGTAGAACACGCCCGCCACCGGCAACCGGACCGGGCCCGCCGAACCCCGCAGTTCGAGGGTGTCACCCACCGCGAGTCCGTGGCGAAAGGCGTAGGGCTCGGAGATCAGGACCGCGCTGCCGGCGCGGAAGGCCGTCCAGGCGGCGTCCGGCGCGCCGGACCGGAAGCGGAAGCGTTCCCGCTCCGACTCCGGCAGGGCGGCGGCGACGATCTGGGTGGGGCCGGTGGCGGACTCCACGACGACGCGCCGGTAGGAGGCCACCTCCGCCACCCCCTCCAGTCCGGCCACCCGTTCCATGAATCCGCGGCCGAGGTCGGGCCAGGCCCCGCCGCCGGCGGTCCGTGCCGGCGCCACGTAGACATCGGCGCGCAGGGACTCGTCCAGCCAGTGCACCACCGTGTCGCGGAAGCTGGCCACCATCGTGCCCACGCCCACGGTCGCCGCGACGGCCACCATCAGGGCGGCGGCGGCGACGCCCGTGCGGCTGAGGTGGGCGGTGATGCCCCGCGCGGCCATGTTGCCGAGCGCACCCAGCAGGAATGCCAGGAGCGGCCTGAAGGCGGCCACCAGCAGCAGGGTCAGCTTCGGGGTGAGCAGCGCGCAGGCCAGCACCAGCGCCACCAGGGCCACGTAGCCGAGCGCCAGGCTGTGGCCGGGCACGAGCACGGCCACCGCCCCGACGAGGGCGAGCCCGGCGCCGGCGGCGGCGGACCAGCGCACCCCGCGGTGCAGGCGGGCCTCCAGCACCACGCGGTTGAGGATGGCGCGCGGCGGTGTCAGCGCCGCCTCCAGCGCGGGGGGCAGTGCCGCCAGCAGCGCGGCCGACACGCCCAGCAGCAGGCCCTTGGCGAGGCCGGAGGCGGTGATCGACAGCTCCCTGACCGTGAGCACGAAGTAGATGTCGTTGATGGTGCGGGTCACCAGCCGCAGCAGCAGCTCCGCCAGCCCGAGCCCGAGCCCGAGCCCCAGCAGCGCCCCCACCAGCCCGGTGACGGCCGCTTCCGCGAGCACCAGGCGGAAGATCTGCCGCCGCGTCACGCCGAGGGTGCGCAGGCTGCCCAGCAGGGGGCGCCGGCGGACCACGGAGAAGGTGGTGGTGTTGTAGATGAGGAAGGTGCCCACGAGCAGGGCGAGCAGGCTCATGGCGGAAAGGTTCAGGTGGAATGCCTCGGTCATCCGCCCCAGCGCGGCGCTGCGCTGCTCGGCCGGCAGGATAGCGGCACCGGCGGGGAGCAGCGCGCGCAGCCGTTCCAGCGCCGCGCCGCCCGCCGCGCCCGTCGGCAGCACCAGGTCAACGTGGCTGATCCGGCCCTGCTCGCCCAGGATCTCCTGGGCCGAGGCGATGTCCGTCAGCACCAGCCCGCGCACCAGGCGCCGCAGCGCTGGATCCGTGGTCTCGAGATACCCGGCCAGGGTCAGGGTCGCGGTCCGGCCCCGGGCCAGCACCTCCAGTTGCTCCCCGGGGGCAATCCCCAGCGAGTCGGCCGTCTCCGCGGCCATCAGCACGGCACCCGGCACCGCGAGCAGGCGCGTCACCGGTGTGCCGCCGCCGCCCACCCGCACGTAGCCGCGCACCCGGGCCTCGGCGAAGGGATCCACCCCGAGCAGCCGCAGGGAGCGTTCCGGATCGGCACTCGGCGCCACGTAGTCGTCGATGACCGGCGCCATGAGGATATCCCCGGGCGCCATTCGCAGCGCCCGGTAGACCGACTCGTCCAGCCCGCGCGGTCCGCCGATGACCTGGTGCGTTGCCCGGCCCGCGGTCTGCTCCGCGGCCAGCGAGAAGCCGCGCCGGGCGCTGTCGTTGGCCAGGTCGATGGCCACCACCACCGCCACCCCCAGCGCGATGCCCAGCACCGTGAGCCCCGTCTGCCAGGGATGACGCCAGAGAAACCGCAGGCTCGCACGCCAGAGAACCGGGATCATTTTTTGTTTAATGGACAGGATTGACAGGATTAACAGGATTTTAAAAAGAGAAGCCTTATCCGCAGATTACACGGATTACGCCGATTGAGTACTGGTCTGGCCGTGCCGATAACCAGCCCATGAGACCGTGTTGAAGCAAGAGCGCGCATCAACGACCAAGAAAACCGATAACCTGAACAGCTTAATCCCGTGAATCCTGTAAATCCTGTCTATTCAGTTAGTTTCGTTCGTTTGCCGGATCAGGCGCCCGTCGTGGAGGGTGTAGACGGCGTCGGCGATGGCGGCGACTTCGGGGCTATGGGTGACCACCAGCAGGGTCTTGCCGCGGCGGCGGGTGAGGCGATCGAGGAGCTCCAGCACGGCCGCGCCGGTCTCCTCGTCCAGGTTGCCGGTGGGTTCGTCGGCCAGCACCAGCTCCGGGTCGTGGACCAGGGCCCGGGCGATGGCCACCCGCTGCTGCTCGCCGCCGGAGAGCCGTTCGGGGAAGCTCCCGGCGCGATCCTTCAGCCCCACCTGCGCCAGCAGATCGAGGGCGATGGCCTCGCCGCGGCCGTCACGCCGCCCCTGCAGCTCCAGCGGCAGCAGCAGGTTCTCCAGCACGGTCAGGGTGGGCACCAGGTTGAAGAACTGGAACACGAAGCCCACGTGGCTGCGGCGGAACAGGGTCCGGTCGTGCTCCCTCATGGCGGTGATGTCGGCGCCCAGCACCCGCACCGTCCCGGCATCCGGCGGGTCGATCCCGGCCACGAGGTTCAGCAGCGTGGACTTGCCCGAGCCGCTGCGCCCGAGCAGCGCCACCACCGCCCCCGCCCCCATGCGGAAATCGAGCCCCGCGAACACCACCCGCTCCCGCTCCCCCTCGCGGTAATGCTTCGCCAGCCCGGCGATCTCCACCACGGGAACGGTCACGGCCTGGGGAGACGTCTGAGGGGTTTGCATGGCAGTAATGGCAGTAATAGGCAGGATTTACAGGATTGACAGGATTTTCCAAGAAACAAGACAGCGTCAGGTTTCAGCGATCAACGATGCGCGATCCGCTTATCGGATGCAGCGCGACGCAGTACTGGCTTTCACCCGTCTCATCGGCTGGGTATCGCTGCCTCCGAGGAGGGTGGTTAATCTGCGTAATCTGCGGATAAAACTTCTGTATTTAAAATCCCGTTAATCCTGTCAATCCTGTCTATTCAAGAAATCAATCCGGCGCGCCGGCCGCCAGGGCCCGTTCGCGGCTGGCGTCGCACTCGGCGTCGGCCGTGGCGGCGTCCCAGGCGGGCGCGGTTTCGGGCCAGCCGGAGGCGTGGCGCAGAACCAGGCTTTCCAGGAGATCGATGTGGAGGGGATCGTCGTTGAGGGCGCGGATGTAGCTGTACTCCTCCCCCCCGGCGCCGAGGAACAGGTCGCGGTTCTCCACCGCCAGCTCCTCCAGGGTCTCCAGGCAGTCGGCGGCGAAGCCGGGGCTCACCACATCCACCCGCTTCACACCCGCCCGGGCCCACTCCCGCAGGGTGGCGTCGGTGTAGGGCTTGACCCAGGGATCGCGGCCGAACCGGGACTGGAACGCCACGGCCCAGGCGTCGTCCGGCAGCCCCAGGCGCTCGGCCACCAGCCGCGCGCTCTTGCGGCACTGGCAGGGATAGGGATCCCCGCGGCGGTGGTAGCGCTCGGGAATGCCGTGGAAGGAGAACAGCAGCCGTTCGCCCGGGGTGCGCTGCTCCCAGGCGGCGCGGAGGGACGCCGCCAGCGCCTCGATATAGGCCGGGTCGTCATGGTAGTGGGTGATGAAGCGAAGCTCCGGCAGCCAGCGCCAATTCCGCATCACCTCCGCGATCCGATCCACGGTGGTGGCGGTGGTGGTGGCCGAGTACTGGGGATAGAGGGGCAGCACCAGCAGCCGCTCCACCCCCGCCGCGCGCAACTCATCCAGGGCCGCGGGAATGGAGGGATTGCCGTAGCGCATGCCCAGCGCCACCTTGACGGGGCCCGGGCAACGCTGCGCCAGGCGCTCCTGCAGCAGCGCCGCCTGCTGGCGGGAAATGGACAGCAGCGGAGACCCGTCGTCGGTCCACACCGCGGCGTAGTTGCGCGCCACCCGCGCCGGGCGCACACGCAGAATGACGCCGTGGAGGATCAGCCACCACAGCGGCCGCGCCAGCTCCACCACCCGTCGGTCCCAGAGAAACTCGGCCAGGTAGCGCCGCACCGCCGCGGCGGTGGGGGCATCGGGGGTGCCCAGGTTGACCAGCAGCACCCCCGTGGCCGGCAACCGCCCATGGCGGTACCCCGGGTCGCGGACACCAGCGCTCATGGGTGGGTTCTCAGGCCTGGGCGCCGCCCTGCTCCTCGGCGATCTGGCGGTGCACCTCGGCCATGTCGACCTCGCGGATCTGACCGATGAGCTGTTCCAGCGCCGAGCCCGGCAGTGCGCCCGGCTGGGAGAAGAGGATGACCTTTTCGCGGAACACCATCAGGGTGGGAATGGAGCGGATCTGGAAGTGGGAGGCCAGCTCCATCTGGTCTTCGGTGTTCACCTTGGCGAACACGACATCCTCGTGCTGCTCGGAAATTTCATCGTAGACCGGCGCGAAGGACTGGCACGGGCCACACCAGGGGGCCCAGAAGTCCACCATCACGATGTCGTTGTTCTCGATGACCTCGACGAAGTTGTCCTTGTTCAGCTCGACAGTGCTCATTGAAATGCTCCGGCAGGTGCCCCGGCAGTACCGTGGACGGAAGTGAAGGGATTGGATTGGATTGAATTGGCGCTAGGATAGCCCAAGCGGCGGGTGAAAAAGAACCGCGCTGAGCGCGCGGTTACTGGCCCGGAAACGGAAAGGGCCCGCGTTTCCCTCCGGGGAGCGCGGGCCCTTCGTGATACCGGGGGCGTCTCAGCCGAGAGCGGCGAAGATCTGGTCCCGGATCTCGTCCACCTTGCCGATGCCGTTGACCCTGATGTACTTGGGAGCACCCTGCTCGCCGCTGTCGGCGAAGCGGGTGTAGTAGTCGATGAGCGGCTCGGTCTGGTCATGGTAGACCTTCAGGCGCGCCTTCACCGTCTCCTCCTTGTCGTCGTCGCGCTGGATCAGCGGCTCGCCGGTGGCATCGTCCTTGCCCTCTTCCTTCGGCGGATTGAAGACCACGTGGTAGGTGCGGCCGGAGGCCAGGTGGACGCGGCGCCCGCTCATGCGGCGGATGATCTCCTCGTCCGGGACATCGATCTCCACCACGGCGTCGACGCCGACACCCTGTTCCCGCAGCGCGTCGGCCTGGGGGATGGTGCGCGGAAACCCGTCGAACAGGTAACCCTTGGCGCAGTCGGGCTGCTGCAGGCGCTCCTTGATCAGGCCCATGATGATGTCGTCGGAGACCAGGCCCCCGGCATCCATCACCTTCTTCGCCTCGATACCGAGCGGGGTTCCCGCCTTCACCGCCGCACGCAGCATGTCGCCGGTGGAGATCTGCGGAATACCGTACCGCTCCTTGATGTAGTTGGCCTGAGTACCCTTGCCTGCGCCCGGACCTCCGAGCAGAATCACGCGCATCGGTTTCCCTCCTCTCATTCGTGCTGTGTGCCAGCGTCTGGTTTTCGAATTCGTGTCAAAAAGCCCCCCGCAGTGCCTGACGGGGTTAATTCCAACGTCACGAGCGGGCTATTATGCGCACACGCGCCTCACTCGGCCACTCAAGCGCAGTTAATGCTGCAACGCGCAATCACTTATGATGTCGAATGGTAGATTGAATCCGCGAACGAATTCGGGACACCCATGGAAATCAACCGCAAGACTTTCCTGCTGCTGGCAATGCTGTGCCTGGCCCCGCCCGTCCACGCCGGTTGCGACGATCCGCCGGGCCCCCAGGTGAACTGGTCCCGCTGCGACAAGGTGGGCGCGGATCTGCAGGGCCAGGATCTCAGCAACGCGGTCCTGGTGCGGACCAATCTGACCCGGGCCAACCTGGACGGTGCCAACCTGGACGGTGCCGACCTCAGCTTCGCGGACCTCACCGAGGCCCGCATGAACGGGGCCCGCCTGCGCCGCACGACGCTGGTGGGGGCCAACCTGGGCTCGGTGGCCCTGAACGACGCCCGGCTCAACGGCGCGCGGCTGGAACGCGCCCGCCTCTACCAGGCGGATCTCAGCGGTGCCCGGCTGACCGGCGCCCGCCTCTACGATGCGGATCTGAGCGGCATGACCGGGATCGGTGCCGACTTTACCGGGGCCAACCTGGAACGGACCCGGCTGGATGGCGCCGACCTGGCCGGCGCCGACCTCACCCAGGCCAACCTCGAGGGGGCCTCGCTGGAATCGGCCCGGCTCACGGGCGCGACACTCGTGAAGGCGCGGCTGGTGGGCGCTTCGCTCTACGACACCGACCTGAGTGAAGCGAATCTCGAGAAGGCGGACCTCAGCGGCGCCGATATCACCGGGATCCGGCTCGAGGGAGCCCAGCTCGGGAACGCCAGCTGGACCGACCGCCGCCGCTGCCGCCCCGGCTCCGTCGGCGAGTGCCGCTGAGGCCGGCGGCCATGACGCACTGACGCCGTCCCGCTCGGAACCCCCGCGAAGGCTCCATGCTGCGCATCGTCACCCTGAACACCTGGAAGGGCGAGGGCGACTACCCCGCGCGGCTGGAGGCCATGGGAACGGGACTGGCGCAACTCGCCCCCGACGTGGTGGCCCTGCAGGAGTGCCTGCTGGCGCCGGCCGCGGGGCTCGATACCGCCGCGGCGCTCGCCGCCCGCCTGGGCTTCCACCATGCGCTCCTCCCCATGCGCCGGAAGGTGCGCCGGGTGGGCGATCGACAGCTCGACTGCTGGGCTGGGCTTGCCCTGCTCTCCCGCTGGCCCATCCTGGAACAGTCCGATCTGACCCTGCCCTCGCTGGCCGGGGACGGCGAGCGGCGCGCCCTCCTGGCGCGCCTGGAACGTCCCGGCGGCCCGATCACCGCGGCCTGCCTGCATCTGAGCTGGCTGCCCGGCGCGGGCGGGACGCGCCGGAAGCAGCTGGAGGCGGTGCTTGCCGCCCCCCTGTGGGGCGCACCCGCGCGGCTGCGGCTGCTGGCGGGCGATATCAACGCGGCGCCGGACAGCCCCGAGCTGCGCGCCCTCGGGGACGGCGTCCACGGCTGGAGGGCCCGTTCCTGCTGGGACGCCTCGGGCGCCACGCCAGCGGCGACCTTCGACCCCGCCAATCCCCTCACGGCGCCGCTGGAGCGGCCCGCGACCCTGGACCACATCCACGCCCTCTTCCGCCCGGAGGCGGCCGCACCGTGCTTCGGCGCCGTGCGCGTGGTGCTGAACCACCCCGATCCCCACGGCACCTGGCCCAGCGATCACTTCGGCGTGCTCGCCGGGATAATCCCCCCGGCGTCCGGGGGCTAATCAGGGGCGTCCCGGCGCGCTATCCTCTACTCATGACACAACACGGTCGGGGGTAGACCGGTGAGAAGAGCAGGACGGCGCCCGCTGCGGGCGCCCCAGCGCGGCGTGGTGGCCGCCGGGCATCCACGCACCGCCGCCGCGGCGGTGGAAGTCCTGGAGGCGGGTGGCAACGCCTTCGACGCCTGCCTGGCCGCCTTCCTGGCCGCCTGCGTGGCCGAGCCGGTGCTGGCGTCCCTCGGCGGCGGCGGATTTCTCATGGCCCGCCCGCAGGGGAAGACGCCGCTCCTCTACGATTTCTTCACCCAGACTCCCGCCCACCGGCGCCAGCCCCGGGAACTCGATTTCCACCCCATCGTGGCCGATTTCGGCACCGCCCAGCAGGAGTTCCACATCGGCATGGGCTCGATGGCGGTACCCGGCGCCGTCAAGGGGCTGTTCCGGGTCCACCGCGAGCTCGGCCGCCTGCCCATGACCGACCTGGTGGCGCCGGCCGTGGCGCTCGCGCGCGAAGGGCTGCGCCTGAATGCCTTCCAGTCCTATATCTTCGATATCGTCGGCATCATCTTCCGCAGCACCCCCGGCGCGCTGGCGGTCTATGGCAGCCGCCGTGATCCGGCACGGCTGGTGGGCCACCGGGAGCTGCTGCGCCAGCCGGAGCTGGCCGATGCGCTGGAGGCACTTGCCCGCGAGGGGGAACGGCTGTTCTACCGGGGCGAGATGGGACGGCGGCTGATACGCGACAGCACCGAGGGCGGGGGACACCTGGTGGACGCGGATCTGCGCGACTACCGGGTCATCAAGCGCCGTGCGCTGCGGGTGGACTACCGCGGCAGCCGGCTCTACACCAACCCGCCCCCCTCCTCCGGCGGCCTGCTGGTGGCTTTCGCCCTGAAACTCCTGGAAGCGCTGCCGCGCGGGACGCTGGATTTCGGCACCGACGCCCACCTGGAGGGACTGGTCCGGGTCATGGCGCTGACCAACGAGGCCCGGGTACGCCACCACGCCGATCGGCCCACCGCCCACCTGGATGCCGCGAGCCTCCTCGACCCGGGCTGCCTGAGACACTACCGGGAACGGGTGCTGGGGCATCCCGCCGCACGCCGCGGCACAACCCACATCAGCGTCATCGATGCCGGGGACAACATGGCCGCCATGACCGTCTCCAACGGCGAGGGCTGCGGCTATGTCCTGCCGGGGACCGGCATCATGCTCAACAACATGCTCGGCGAGGAGGACCTCAATCCCCACGGCTTCCACTGCTGGCAGCCCGGCACCCGGATGTCCTCCATGATGGCCCCGAGCCTGCTGCTGCTGCCGGACGGCCGCCACGTGGCGCTGGGCTCGGGTGGCTCCAACCGCATCCGCAGCGCCCTGCTGCAGGTGGTCATGAACCTGGCCGACTCCGGCATGGACCTGCGCGGCGCGGTGCACGCGCCCAGGCTGCACCTGGAGGGCGAACGGCTCAGCGTGGAGGGCGGTTTCGCGCCTGATCAGGTGGAGCTGCTGCGCGGTCTGGCCGGTCAGTGCGAGGTCTGGCAGGGCCGCAACCTGTTCTTCGGCGGTGCCCACTCGGTGCTCCGCGACACCGGCAGCGGACGCCTCTCCGGCGCCGGCGATCCGCGGCGCGGGGGGGTGGCTCGGGTCGCCTGAAGCGGGGAGCCTGCGAAAGGGTTCACACTCGGGGGCCGGTCCGCTACCCTGCCGCGCCCTGAGCGTCTATGCTGAAGGCATCATAACCCACTGGCCATGCACGGAACCCGCGCCTATGGACATCACGCCCCTGCTCAAGCTGATGGTGGAGAAGAACGCCTCCGACCTGTTCTTCAGCACCGGTACCGTCCCCCACCTCAACATCGAGGGCGAGACCCTGCCGGTAGGCAAGACCCCGCTTCCCCCCGGGAAGGTCAAGGATATCGCCTACGGGGTAATGAACCGGAAACAGATCGACGAGTTCGAGGAGACCATGGAGTGCAACTTCGCCATCGCGCTCCCGGGCGTGGGGCGATTCCGCGCCAACGTCTTCCGGCAGCGGGGCGAGGTGGGCATGGTGCTGCGCCAGATCAAGTCGGTCATCCCCTCCCTGGAAAGCCTGCGCCTGCCCATGATCCTCAAGGATCTGATCATGGAGAAGACCGGGCTGGTCCTGGTTGTTGGACCCACCGGCTCGGGCAAGTCCACCACCCTGGCCTCCATGATCGACTACCGCAACCAGAACAAGTCGGGGCACATCCTCACCATCGAGGACCCCATCGAGTTCGTGCATGACCACAAGAAGTGCGTGATCGACCAGCGCGAGGTGGGGGTGGACACCCTCACCTACGGCCACGCCCTCAAGAACGCCATGCGCGAGGCGCCGAACATCATCCTGATCGGCGAGATCCGCGACATGGAGACGATGCAGTACGCCATGAGCTACGCCGAGACCGGCCACCTGGTGCTCTCGACCCTGCACGCCAACAACGCCAAGCAGACCCTCGAGCGCATCATCAACTTCTTCCCGCTGCAGGTGCACAGCCAGCTGCTCCACGACCTGTCGCTGCAGATGCGGGCGGTCATCGCCCAGCGGCTGGTGACCGGCGTGGACGAGATGCGCGTCCCCGCGGTGGAAGTGATGCTGGGCGCGCCGGATATCGCCGACCGCATCCAGAAAGCCGAAGTGGACCAGATTCCCTACACCATCGCCGAGAACACCATCATCGGCATGCAGACCTTCGACCAGGCCCTCTACAGCCTGTGGGAGAAGAACCTCATCACCCGCGAGGAGGCGCTCAAGAACGCCGACTCCCGCAACGACCTGGCCCTCAAGATGCGCATGGGCGGCGAGAGCGGCGGGGTGGAGGAGGAACCGGACGAATCGGGCCGCTACCGGTTCCGGCTCTGATTCCGGACACGGTCTTTCTTATCCGCAGATTACGCAGATTGCGCAGATTTCCCGTGGCTGGCCGGGCCAGTGCAGGCAGCTACTGATCACCCCGGATGATTTCCGCGTTATCAGGACCCCGGGTAGATTCCAATCGGCGTAATCTGCGTAATCTGTGGATGATCAGTCAGTCCCAGCGGTCGTCGCGGACCTGGACCATGCCGTCCGTCACCTGGACGGGGAAGGTGCTGACGGGTTCGTAGGCGGGCGGCGCGGTCACCTCCCCGGTCTTGATGTTGAACTTCGCCGCGTGACGGGGACAGACGATCTCATCGCCTTCCAGGTCGCCGCCGGCGAGGCAGCCGCCGTCGTGGGTGCAGACATCCTCGATGGCGTAGAACCCCCCGTCGAGGTTGTAGACCGCGATCTCGGCGCCATCGATATTCACGGTGCGGTATTGCCCCGGCGCGATGTCATCGGCCGGCGCGACGTTAATCCAGTCGGACATGGTTTTTCAGTTTTCAGTTTTCAGTTGCCGGTTGGCCGAGTGCCCTGTTCCCTGTTCCCCGCTTTAATTCGGGGACAGTTTACTTATTTCCGGGAGGAGCATGCTCGCTCAGCAACCGCGGTGCCCGGGAAATAAGTAAACTGTCCCCGAATTAAAGCAGCCCCAGCTGCAGGCGCGCGGCCTCGCTCAGGCGGTTGCGGTCCCAGGGCGGATCCCAGACCAGTTCGAGTACACAGTCCTTCACTCCCTCCACCTGGCGCACCTCTTCGGCCACCTTGCCGGGAAAGGTCTGGGCCACGGGACAACCGGGGGCCGTCAGGGTCATGTCGATGGAGACCACGCCGCTGGGATCGATATCCAGCCGGTAGATGAGCCCCAGGTCATAGATGTTGACGGGTATCTCCGGATCGTAGATGGTGCGCAGCCGCTCCTCCACCTGACTGTACAGCGTCTCTATATCCACCTTCTCCTCCGGTTTTCTCTTCAACCAGCCTAGCACTGCCCTTGACCCCCGGGTCGTGTCCGATCAATGGCCGCCGCCGATGGCGCACTGGTGGTGCTCCTCCGGCTCCTCGGTGTTGACCGTCCCGTCGACGCCGTGCATGGCCGCATGCATGGTGTGCCAGGCCAGGGTCGCGCACTTGACCCGCATGGGGAACTCGCGCACCCCCGTCAGCACCTGCAGCTTGCCCACCCTGCCCGCGGTGGCGGGATCGGGATGATCGTGGGTGAGCAGGTCGCGCACGGCCTCGAACAGGGCCTCGGCCTCGGCCTCGGTCTTGCCCATCACCGCCTGGGTCATCATGGATGCCGAGGCGGTGGAGATGGCGCAGCCGGCGCCCTCGAAACCCACATCCTTCACCACCCCGTCCTCCACGGTCATGTGGATGGTGAACTCGTCGCCGCAGATGGGGTTGAAGCCATAGGCGCTGCGGTTGGCGCCTTCCGGGCGCTTCATGTAGTTGCGCGGCTTGCGGTTGTGCTCGAGGATGACCTCCTCGTACAACGCCCTCAGATCCGACATGACTGCTACACCTCCTGATTCCGTACTGCCGCTGTGTACCGCTTGTTCATAGACAGGATTCACAGGATTAACTGGATTCCGAGAAGATTAATCCGCCGATTACGCCGATTACGCCGATTCAAGTTCTTTCTAGCTGCACAGAGTCGTATGCATTGATCAACACACGCCAATTGCCATGCAGCGTCCCATCCGTAACATCCTGTCAATCCTGTAAATCCTGTCTATTCAAAATTCAGGTTTCCGTGGCGAACCGCGTCAACGGCCCAGCACCCGGCGCACCTGGTGCAGCCCCTCCACCAGGCGCTCCACCTCCGCGTGGGTGTTGTAGAGCGCGAAGGAGGCACGCGCGGTGGCGGGCACACCGAAGCGGCGCATGAGCGGCTGGGCACAGTGGTGACCGGTGCGCACGGCGATACCCTCGTGATCGAGGATGGTGCCGATATCGTGGGGATGGGCGCCCTCCATCGTGAAGGAGATGATGGCGGCCTTCTCCGCGGCCGTGCCGATGATGCGCACGCCGGGCACCGACCGCAGGGCCCGGGTGGCATGATCCAGCAGCTCCCGTTCATGAGCCGCGGCCCGCTCCAGCCCCACGGACTCCAGCCACTCCAGCGCGGCGGCGAGCCCAATCGCACCCTCCATGTCGGGGGTGCCGGCCTCGAAGCGCAGGGGCGGCGCGGCGAAGGTGGTCCGGTCGAAGGTCACCGACAGGATCATCTCGCCGCCACCCTGCCAGGGCGGCATCGCCTGGAGATGCTCATGCTTTCCGTACAGCGCCCCGATGCCCGAGGGCCCATAGGTCTTGTGGCCGGAGAAAACGTAGAAATCCACGTCCAGGGCCTGCACATCCATCGCCACATGGGGCAGCGCCTGGGCGCCGTCCACCAGCACGGGCACGCCGCGCGCATGGGCCCGGGCCACGATCTCCGCCACCGGGTTGATGGTGCCGAGCGCATTGGATACATGGGTCAGCGCCAGCAGCCGGGTCCGATCGCCCAGCAGTCCGTCGAGCGCCTCGAGCCGCAGTTCACCGCTGTCGGTCACCGGCACCACCCGCAGCTGCGCCCCGATCTGCTGGCACAGCAGCTGCCAGGGCACGATGTTGGCATGGTGCTCCATCTCGGTGACCAGGATCTCGTCACCGGCCTGCAGGCGCGGGCGGAGAAAACTCCAGGCCACCAGGTTGATGGCCTCGGTGGCGCCGCGGACGAAGACTATCTCCCCGGGCCGACGGGCGTTGAGACGGCGCTGAACCGAACCCCGCGCGGCCTCGTAGGCCTCCGTCGCCCGCGCACTCAGGGCGTGGACCCCGCGGTGGACGTTGGCGCAATCGCGCTCGTAGAAGCCGGACACGGCGTCGATGACCGCGCGGGGCTTCTGTGTCGTCGCCGCGTTGTCCAGGTAGGCCAGCGGCTGCCCGTTGACCTCCTGGTGCAGCACCGGGAACTGCGCCCGGATCGGTTCCACGTCCAGGGGCAGGGTCATTGCGCCGGTCGTGACGGCCGTCATGCCCGACTGTCCACCGGCGGCATTCATGCCCCTGCCGCCTCCTGCCGGTCCAGCCGCGACCACAGCAGCCGCTCCAGCGCCTGGCGCAGGGGCACCAGCGGGACCCGCGCCAGCACGTCGCCCACGAAGGCGTGGATGAGCAGGCGCCGAGCCTCGGCCTCGCCCACGCCGCGGGCGCGCAGGTAGAACAGCGCGTCGCGATCGAGCTGCCCCACGGTGGCGCCGTGGGCGCACTTCACGTCGTCGGCGTAGATCTCCAGCTGCGGACGTGCGTCCATCTCGGCGTTGCGGGAGAGCAGCAGGCTCTTGTTCGACTGCCGGGCATCGGTGTGCTGGGCATCGGGATGCACCACCACCCGGCCGCTGAACACCCCGCGGGCGGCGCCGTCGAGCACCCCCTTGAAGAACTGCTCACTGGTACAGCCGGGGAGGCGGTGGTCGATGTGCAGGTGGTGATCCGTGTGCTGCCGGCCGCTGGCGACGTAGAGGCCGTTGAGGCGGGTCTCGGCGCCCTCGCCGCTGAAATCGACCCGGACCTCGGCGCGGGAGATGAGCCCGCCCAGCGCCACGGCGGTGGAGACGAGCCGGCTGCCCGCCGCCTGGCGGATGCGCAGCTCGCCCACGTGGAAGGCGCGCAGACTTTCGCGGTTGAGGCGGTAGTGCACCAGCTGCGCCTTCTCCGCCAGGCTGATCCGGGTATGGGTGTTGGTGAGGTAGCGGCTGCCCTCCGGGCCCACGTACTCCTCCACCACCGTGGCTGAGCTTTCCGCCCCGGCGATGACCAGGTTGCGCGGCGATGCCAGCGCGCCTTCTCCGCCCACGAAGACGAGGTGCAGCGGCTCCTCGATCCGGGCCCCGGGGGCCAGCTCGATGCAGGCGCCGTCGGACATGAAGGCGGTGTTCAGGGCCGTGAAGCCGCTGCCGTCCTCGGGCAGCCAGGCGAGGTGCGGACGCAGGGACTCGCCCTGCTCCGCCAGCACCGCGGCCAGGGGACGCACCCGCACGCTTGCGCCGAGTCCCGGCAGGTTGGAGAGCTCCGGCCGGTAGTGGCCGTTCACGAAGACCAGGCGCGGACCGTCCAGTCGCAGCTGCAGCAGCGACTCGATCTGGGCGCGATCGGGAACCGCCGTCCCCGGCGCGGCCGGCGTGAACACCTGCCCGGTGATGCTGGAGACATTGGTGTATTTCCACGCCTCGTCGCGAAGCGTTGGGAAACCGGTCGCGGCCAGGTGTTCCAGCGCGTTGCGGCGCAGACCGTCCAGCCAAACCAGGCCCTGGCCGGACAGCTCCGGCTGCCGTTCGCGGAACTGCTCCAGGTAGTGGATTGCGGCTTTGCTGGTGGCGGTCATGGTCATGCCCTCGCGTCGTCGCCGGTGCTGCGCTCGAGCTCGGCAATCCAGCCGTAGCCGCGCTCCTCGAGGTCCAGTGCCAGCTCCTTGCCCCCGGACTTCACGATGCGGCCATGGGCCAGGACGTGGACATGGTCGGGCACGATGTAGTCCAGCAGCCGCTGGTAGTGGGTCACCACGATGAAGGAGCGATCCGGTGCGCGCAGGGTGTTGACGCCGTCGGCGACAATCTTCAGGGCGTCGATGTCGAGCCCCGAGTCGGTCTCGTCGAGGATGCCGAGCAGCGGCTCCAGCACCGCCATCTGCAGGATCTCGTTGCGCTTCTTCTCGCCGCCGGAGAACCCCTCGTTAACGGCCCGGTAGAGGAAGTCCTCGCGCATCTGCACCAGCTTCATCCTCTCCTTCACCAGGGCGAGAAAGTCGTAGGCGTCGAGCTCTTCCCGCCCGAGGTGCTTGAGCTTCGCATTGAGGGCGGCCTTGAGCAGGTTGACGTTGCTGACCCCGGGAATCTCCACCGGGTACTGGAAGGCCAGGAAAATGCCTTCCCGGGCCCGCTCCTCGGGGGCCAGCGCCAGCAGATCCCGGCCCTGCCAGGAGACTTCGCCCCCGGTGACGGCATAATCCTCGCGGCCGGCCAGGACATTGGCGAGCGTGCTCTTGCCGGAGCCGTTGGGCCCCATGATGGCGTGCACCTCGCCGGGCTTCACCTCGAGGTCGATGCCGCGCAGGATCGGCTTGTCGTTGATGCTGGCGGTCAGGTTCTTGATGGTAAGCATGGTAAAACCTCGTGAGTGCGTGAGTTCGTGAGTGCGTTAATGCGTGCGCGGGCGGGTCAGCCCACGGCCCCTTCCAGGCTCACGCCCAGCAGCTTCTGGGCCTCCACGGCGAACTCCATGGGCAGCTCCTTGAGCACCTCCTTGCAGAAGCCGTTGACGATCATGGTCACGGCCTCCTCGGTGGAGATGCCCCGCTGCAGGCAGTAGAACAGCTGGTCTTCGCTGATCTTGGAGGTGGTGGCCTCGTGCTCCACCTGGGCGGAGGGATTCTTCACCTCGATGTAGGGGAAGGTATGGGCGCCGCACTTGTCGCCCATCAGCAGCGAGTCGCACTGGGTGTAGTTGCGCGCCCCTTCGGCGGACCTGGTCACCTTCACCAGGCCGCGGTAGGCGTTCTGGCCCCGTCCCGCGGAGATGCCCTTGGAGATGATGGTGCTGCGGGTGTTCCTGCCGATATGCACCATCTTGGTCCCGGTATCGGCCTGCTGGCGGTTGTTGGTCAGCGCCACGGAGTAGAACTCGCCCACCGAGTTGTCCCCGGTGAGGATGCAGCTGGGATACTTCCAGGTGATGGCCGATCCGGTCTCCACCTGGGTCCAGGAGATCTTCGCGTTGCGCCCGCGGCACTCGCCGCGCTTGGTGACGAAGTTGTAGATGCCGCCGCGCCCCTCCTCGTCGCCCGGGTACCAGTTCTGCACCGTGGAGTACTTGATCTCGGCATCGTCCAGCGCCACCAGCTCCACCACCGCGGCATGCAGCTGGTTCTCGTCCCGCATGGGAGCGGTGCACCCCTCCAGGTAGCTGACGTAGCTGCCCTCGTCCGCGACGATGAGGGTGCGTTCGAACTGTCCGGTGGACTTGGCGTTGATGCGGAAATAGGTGGACAGCTCCATGGGGCAGCGCACCCCCTTGGGCACGTAGACGAAGGAGCCGTCGGAAAATACCGCGGAATTCAGGGCGGCGAAGAAGTTGTCCCGCTGCGGCACCACCGAACCCAGGTATTTGCGCACCAGCTCGGGGTGCTCGCGCACCGCCTCGGAGAAGGAGCAGAAGATGATTCCGAGCTTGCCGAGCTTGTCCTTGAAGGTGGTGGCGACCGACACGCTGTCGAACACCGCGTCCACCGCGACGCCGGCCAGCGCCGCGCGCTCCTCCAGGGGGATGCCCAGCTTCTCGTAGGTCTCCAGCAGCTTCGGGTCCACCTCGTCGAGGCTCTTGGGCGCGTCCTTCTTCGACTTCGGCGCCGCGTAGTAGACGATGTCCTGGTAATCGATGCGCGGATAGTGGACATGGGCCCACTCCGGTGCGGGCATCTCCAGCCAGTGGCGGTAGGCCTCGAGCCGCCACTCGAGCATCCACTCCGGCTCGCCCTTCTTGGCCGAGATGGCGCGGATGACATCCTCGTTCAGCCCCGGAGGAAGCGACTCGGACTCCAACTCGGTCACGAAGCCGTGCTTGTATTTCTGCTGGATGAGGGCGTCGATCTCGTGGTTGGCAGTGCTCATTCGAACCTCCGTCGTGGGTCTTCACCCGGCATGCCGGGCACCGCTGCGGCACATCCCGGCGCTCACCGGCAGGGCGCGGAAACCGTGGGCGTCCGCCCTTATTCCGACTAATTTGCTCGGGTTTGGTTGCAGCAAATCCTGACTGTTTCCGTCGGACTTTTCAACCCCTCGGGAAGTGGGCTTTTGGAGCGGCGGGCGAGACGCCCCGGACGGAGCGGCCGGACGGGCATCCTGCCGCGCCCCGGGGGAGCCTGCGGTCAGTCGTCCGCGGCGAAGGCGGGCTGGCCGATGCAGTGGGCGTGGATACGCGCCACGGTGGGATAGCGGCCCGGATCCAGACCCGCCGCCAGGGCCATGCGCAGGAGCGGAACCAGGCAGATGTCGGCCAGGGTGGGACTGTCACCGTGGCAGTAGAGGCCGGTGACCGGGTTGTCCCTCAGCATGTGCTCGAGCGGCATGAGTCCGCGCTGCAGCCAGTATTCGCGCCAACGCTGCCTGGCCGCCGCGTCGAGACCCAGCTCCCCGGCCAGGAACCCCTGCACCCGGGGTTCCTCCAGCGGCTGGGTGTCGCAGGCCACCAGCTGCGCCAGGGAGCGCACCCGGGCCCGGCCGCGGGCATCGGCAGGCATCAGGGGCGGATCGGGGTAGAGATCGTCCAGGTACTCGATGGCCGCCAGTGACTGGGTCATCACCCGCTGCCCGTCCATCACCACCAGGGGGCCGGGGGCGTCGAGGCTCAGGCCGGCGGCGAGCATCCGGGTCTCCCCCCACTCCTCGCGCAGCGTCTGCAGGTCGTGGGCCTGGAAGGGGATGCCCTTGAGGCGGAAGGCGATGCGTACGCGGGAGGCGGCCAGGCTGTCGCGGTGGCTGTAGAGATCCATGCAGCGCTCCTTGGAGTTTGCCGATTCCATTCTAACCTTAATGTGGAACCCATGACGTTCGGAATCAATATCACGTTCCGGCGCCCCATGGCGTGACGGAGTGGAAACTTTGGCCGCACCGCGACCGTCCAATACTGCGTGTGACACAGGGAGTGCCCGGGAATGACTATCGTCGCCCGCTTCACCATGGACTACACCCGCTTCCTGGATCCTTCCGGGAAGGCCGTGGCCGAGTTGCCCGACTTCGCCCGTGATACGGAATGCCTGGTCGCCCTCTACCGTGCGATGGTCCTGACCCGGGTGTTCGATACCCGCGCCGTGGCCCTGCAGCGCACCGGGCGCCTGGGCACCTATGCCTCCACCCTCGGTCAGGAGGCCATCGGCGCCGCCCTCGGCGAGGCGATGGCCCCGGAGGATGTGCTGGTGCCCTCCTACCGCGAGACCGGCGCCCAGATTGCGCGGGGGGTGAAGATGAGCGAACTGCTCCTCTACTGGGGCGGCGACGAGCGGGGCAGCTGCTTCACCGGCCCGCGGGAGGATTTCCCCATCAGTGTCCCGGTGGCCAGCCAGAGCTGCCACGCGGTGGGCGTGGCCCTGGCCTTCCGGCTGCGGGGCGAGCCGCGGGTCGCGGTTTCGGTCTGCGGCGACGGCGCCACCTCCAAGGGCGATTTCTACGAATCGCTCAATGCCGCCGGGGTGTGGAGGCTGCCGCTGGTGTTCCTGGTGAACAACAACCAGTGGGCCATCTCCGTGCCCCGCTCGCGCCAGAGCGCCGCGGAGACCATCGCCCAGAAGGCCGTCGCCGCGGGGTTCAGCGGCGAACAGGTGGACGGCAACGACGCGGTGGCCCTGCGCGCGGTGCTGGACGAGGCCATCGGACGGGCCCGGGAGGGCGGCGGCCCCACCCTGGTGGAGGCGCTGACCTATCGCCTCTGCGACCACACCACCGCCGATGACGCCAGCCGCTACCGGCCCGCCGAGGAGGTGAGCGGCCACTGGGCGGAGGACCCCGTCGTCCGCCTGCGCAACCACCTGGTGGCCGCTGGGGTATGGCGCAAGGCCGAGGAGGAGGCGCTGCTCGACGAGTGCTCCCGGGCGGTGGAGGCGGCCGTCGCCGAATACGAGAGCCTGCCGCCGCAGGAACCGGCGTCCCTGTTCGACTATCTCTACGCCGAGCTGCCCGCGGCGCTGCGCGAACAGCGCGAGTCGCTGGTCCGGGGAGGCGGCGGCGATGAGTGAGAACGGCGGCATCACCCTGGTGGAGGCGGTCAACCTGGCGCTCGCCCGGGAGCTGGAGCGGGATCCCTCGGTGGTGGTGCTGGGAGAGGACGTGGGCGTCAACGGCGGGGTGTTCCGCGCCACCGCCGGCCTGCAGCAGCGCTTCGGCGAAGCCCGGGTTCTCGACACGCCGCTGGCCGAGACGCTCATCGCCGGCATGTCGGTGGGGCTCGCGGCCCAGGGCTTCCGCCCGGTGGCCGAGATCCAGTTCATGGGCTTCATCCACTCCACCCTGGACCAGATGCTCAACCACGCCGCGCGGCTGCGCAACCGCACCCGCGGCCGCCTGACCTGTCCCATGGTGCTGCGCGCCCCCTTCGGCGGCGGCATCCATGCCCCGGAGCACCACTCCGAGAGCACCGAGGCCCTGTTCGCCCACATCCCGGGCCTGCGGGTGGTCATCCCCTCCTCCCCGGCCCGCGCCTACGGCCTGCTGCTGGCCGCCATCCGCGACCCCGACCCGGTGGTGTTCCTGGAGCCCAAGCGCATCTACCGCGCGGTGAAGGAGCCGGTGGCGGACGACGGCCAGGCCCTGCCGCTCGATGCCTGCTTCGTGCTGCGGGAGGGCGGTGACGTGACCCTGGTGACCTGGGGCGCGCTGGTGCGGGAGACCCTGGCCGCCGCCGACACCCTGGCGGGCGAGGGCGTGGAGGCGGAGGTCATCGACGTGGCCACGGTCAAGCCCCTGGACACGGAGACCATCCTGGCCTCGGTGGCCCGCACGGGCCGCTGCGTCATCGTCCACGAGGCGGCCCGCAGCGGCGGCGTCGGCGCCGAGATCGCCGCGGTACTGGCGGAGCGCGGCCTCACCACCCTGCTCGCCCCGGTGGTGCGCGTGACCGGCTACGACACCATCATGCCCCTCTACCGCCTCGAGCACCTCTACCTCCCGGACGAGGCGCGCATCCTCGCCGCAGTGCGCGGGGTCATGGAGTACGCATGAAGTTTTGTTTTGTTATCCGCAGATTACGCAGATGACGCAGATTCGTTCCGGGAGGCTGCATGCTCTGTAGCACAGACCAGCTTCACAGCCACTCCAGAGCACAGCCGGACAGCAGGCTATCCGCCCGTTTGTCGTCTGCCGCGTCTAGCCGGAACAACATATCTGCGTAATCTGCGTAATCTGCGGATAACCAAAAAATGGAGCGCCTGGTGATGAACGGGAACCTGTTCTACCTGCCCGACCTGGGCGAGGGGCTGCCGGAGGCGGAGATCCGGGAGTGGCACGTGGCCGTGGGCGACAGCGTGGTGCAGGACCAGCCGCTGGTGTCGGTGGAGACGGCGAAGGCCATCGTGGATATCCCCTCGCCGCGCGCCGGGTCCATTGCCCGCCTGTTCGGCGAGCCCGGCGAGATGGTCCACACCGGCGACCCGCTGGTGGAGTTCGACGTCGAGGGTTCACGGCGGCCGGATACCGGAACGGTGGTGGGCGAGGTGAAGGGCGCCGGTGAGAGCGCGGAGAAGCCGGCTGCGGAGACGCGGCGCGAACACGCTGCGCCGGCCCGGCAGCAGCAGTCCCTGGGCGCGAAGGCCACCCCTGCCGTGCGTGCCCTGGCCCAGCGGCTGGAGGTGGATCTCGCCATCGTCACCCCGAGCGGCCCGGACGGGCTCGTTACCGCGGCGGACGTGCAGCGGGTCGCCCGCATCCTGGCCGAGGTGGGCCCCATCGAGCCCCTGCGCGGCGTGCGCCGGGCCATGGCCGTGAACCTGAGCCGCGCCCACGCGGAGGTGGTGGGCGTCTCGATCCACGATGATGCGGACATCCAGGCCTGGGCATCCGATGCGGATGTGACCCTGCGGCTGATCCGCGCCCTGGTGGCCGGTTGCGCCCGGGAACCGGCCCTCAATGCCTGGTACGACGCCCACGCGGTGGGACGCCGGGTGCTGAAACCCATCCACGTGGGTATCGCCGTGGACACCACCGACGGCCTGTTCGTGCCCATCCTGCGCGATGTGGCCGGACGCCCGCCGGATGACCTCCGCGCGGCACTGGATCGGATCAAGGCCGATGTCCGCTCCCGCAGCATCCCGCCCGCGGAGCTGCGCGGCCATACCATCCTGCTGTCCAACTTCGGCACCTTCGCCGGCCGCTACGCCACCCCGGTGGTGCTGCCGCCCACCGTGGCCATCCTCGGCGCCGGCAAGGCCCATGATGCCGTCGTGGCCGTCGACGGGGCCCCCGCCGTGCACCGCATCCTGCCCCTGTCGCTCACCTTCGATCACCGCGCCGTCACCGGCGGCGAAGCCGCCCGCTTCCTCGGCGCAGTCCTGGAGGATCTCGAAAAGCCGGCGTAAGGGGCTGCGGTCTGAAACCGAAAAGACGGTTTGTCCGCAGATTACGCAGATAAACCCGCCATTCGGTCAGGTGACGGCTGTCCATGCAGACACCCGCCGCATCGGCTTGAACGCCTCACCCGCTCACATCGCAACGGGATTGCAATACCTGTTTATCTGCGTAATCGGCGTAATCTGCGGATAATAAAACGATCCTTTCAGCGGTGGCCCTGCTCCACCGCCCAGACGGCGGCCTCGACGCGGGAGCGCAGCTTGAGCTTCTTGAGGATGTGCTTGACGTGCACCTTTATGGTGCCCTCGGCGATGTCCAGCTCGCGGGCGATGACCTTGTTGCTGTAGCCGCGGGCCAGCAGCTTCAGGATCTCCGACTCGCGCTCGGTGAGCCCCGATTCCGCCACGCTGCGGGGCCGGGTCTCCTCGCGCAGGGCCCGGGCCAGGAGCTCGGTGAGCCGATCACTGATGACCACCCGCCCCTGCCGCGCCTCCTCCAGCTGCGCCAGGATCTCCTCCGGCTCCATGTCCTTGAGCAGGTAGCCGTCGGCGCCTGCGCGCAGGGCGCCCACCACGTCGTCTTCGCTGTCGGAGACGGTGAGCATGATCACCCGGGCGTCGAGCTCGCCGCTCTTCAGCACCTTCAGGGTCTGCAGGCCATCCATGCCCTTCATGTTCAGATCGAGCAGCACCAGGTCCGGCGACAGCGCCTGTGCGAGCTTCACGCCCGACTCGCCGTCCGGGGCCTCGCCCACCAGGCGCAGGCCGGGATCCATGGCGATCAGATCGGCCACCCCCTTGCGGAACAGGGGGTGATCGTCAATCACGAGTACGCTGGTGGTTTCCGTTTCGGACATGTTGACTCGCTCTCAGGTGTGCAGGTTGTGGAACCGGTCCATGTCCCGGCCCGGCTTGAATACGAGCTCCACCCGGGTACCGCCCCCGGGCGCTGGAAGCATCCGGATCTCCCCCCCGAGACTGCGGGCGCGCTCTTCCATGATAGCAAGGCCGTAGTGATGGCGACGCTGCGGCCGGGGGGGAATGCCGCGGCCGTTGTCCTCCACCACCACCGTGATTCGGCCGCCGGCATCGGCCTCCAGGCTGACCCGCGCCCGGGTCGCCTCGGCATGGCGGGAGACGTTGGAAAGCGCTTCGCGCACCAGCTGCAGGACGTGGATCTCCTCGTTCGGCGAGAGCTGAACCCCCTGCAGCCGGTTCTCCAGCTCGATGGCGACCGCTCCCCGCCCGCCGAACTCCGCCACGGTCTCCTCCAGCGCCTGGCTGAGCCCGCGCCCGTCCATCTTGAGGCGGAAGGTGGTGAGCAGCTCCCGCAGCTGCCGATAGGCGCTGCTCACCCCCTCCCGCAGCTCGGTGACCACCTCCCGGGCCACTGCCCCGTCGTCCTGCTGGCGCAGGGCCATGTCGAGCCGGCTGACCTGGATCTTCAGGTAGGACAGGGACTGGGCCAGGGAGTCGTGGAGCTCGCGGGCAATCACGCCGCGCTCCTCGTAGAGGGCCAGGCGCCGGCTTTCGTGCAGCCGCTGGCGGGTGGTGAGGGCGGCGCCGATGTGTCCGGCCACGGTCGTCAGGAGCCGCTTCTGCCAGGGTTGGAGATCATCGCCGGCCGGCAGCTCCACCAGCAGCGCGCCGTAGCGCTGCTCCTGGTCGCCGATGGGCAGCGACAGCAGCCGCTGGCGCCGCCCGTCAGCGCCCGGCACGTCCACCGTGTGGGTGGTGCCGTCGCCCAGGCAGAGGGCGCAGTCGGGCCAGGTGCAGAGCGCATCGGCCCCATCCGCACGGGTCGTGGTCAGCCTGAACGCCCGGCTGTCGTCGGCGTGGTCGCGGAGGCAGATGCTCCCCGGCCCCACCTCCGCCAGGGTCTCCAGGTCCTCCAGGACCGCCCGGAAGCTGGCCTCGGTCAGCGGCGGCTCACCCAGGCGCTTGCTGGTGATGTAGAGCAGTTCCAGGGAGCGGTTGCTGCGTTCCAGGTCCCGGGTCTTGCGCCGAACCAGCTCCTCCAGTCCCGCGTACATCCGCGACAGGTCCTGCGCCATGACGTTGAAGGCGCGGCCGAGCCGGCCCAGCTCGTCGGCGCTCTCGTAGCGGGTCCGCGCGCTGAGGTCACCCCGCCGCAGCTGCTCGGCGCAGGCGAGCAGATCCCGCAGCGGCAGCAGCACGTCGGTGTGCATCAGGTACATGGTGACCACCACCACCACCACCGTGAGGAACAGCGACACCACCTGGAACAGCCGCAGCCGCTGGATCTTGTTTTCCGCGTCCTCCTCGAGCAGGCCGACCAGCCGGTCGATCTCCGCGACGAAGCCATCCACAAGGTTGAGATAGCGGGCCCGGATATTGCCGCGGGTGGCGTCGGCCAGCTCGGCACTGATATCGCCGTGCAGACCTTCCGCCCACCCCGGGTGCGGGGTGGGGGCGACCACGCCGACATAGACATTGAGGATGGGTTTGATCAGCCGCTCCCACTTCCGGCTCACCAGCCGGTAGGCGGCGTTGAGCTTATGTTCGGGATCGTCGGGAATCACGCTTACCAGGCGCGGGCTGTCGAGCCGGGATTCGAACTCCCGCACCAGGGCCTCGGTGGTCCGCCAGTAGGCCTCCGGATCCATGTCACCCGCATACACAAGGTCCGTGGCGATGCGGTAGGACTGCATGCGCAGGGAGCCGGCCTGGTTCACCGCCGAGGCCACGCCCTGGGTGGTCTCGGCAATGAAGACCGAGCTCAGCATGCCCAGGAAGGCGAGCGCCGTGATGGTGGCCATGGCCAGCCCCAGGCGCAGCAGCAGGGAGCGTTCGAAGATTTTCGCCATGGACTGATGATAACCCGCCACCCGCGCTGTTATTAGGGAATACCCACAATTCCCCAGCGTGCTTGACCCATTCCGCCGCCCCACCCCTGGACGCCTGTTTTTCTGATGTTTTTCATATTGTTATTACATGTACCCCAGTTACTCATTTGGTGGTATTCCGATGAAAACAGTCGCTTTCTCCCCCCATTGAGACCCGCCTGGAGGCGTGCCTAGACTCGGCCGCAACGCTGAAAAACCCCATCGGGCAGCGGAGATTCAACGGCACGACGGTGTCTTGACGGAGGGAACGGCCATGCCGAGCCAACGCGCAAAACAGCTCTCGGTCCTCACCATGAACACGCTGGCCTTCACCGCCTGCTTCGCGGTGTGGGTCATGTTCTCCATCATCGGCATCCCCATCAAGGAGACGCTGGTTCTCAACGAGACCCAGTTCGGCCTGCTGGTGGCCACTCCCATCCTGACCGGCTCCCTGCTGCGTCTGCCCCTCGGCATGATGACCGACCGGTTCGGTGGCCGGCCGGTCCTGTTCGGCCTGCTGCTGGCGGTGATACCGCCGCTGTGGCTCATCGGCGGGGCCACCGAATTCTGGCAGTTCCTGGTGCTGGGCCTGTTCGTCGGTGCCGCCGGAGCCTCCTTCTCCGTGGGCATCGCCTACACCGCCCGCTGGTTCGAGAAGAAGACCCAGGGCTTCGCCATGGGCATTTTCGGGGCCGGCAATGCCGGCGCCGCGCTCACCAAGTTCGTCGCCCCGAGCATCGTCGCCGCCTGGGGCTGGACGGCGGTGCCCAAGACCTACGCCGGGGTGATGATCGTGGTGGCCGTCGTGTTCTGGATGTTCACCCACTCCGATCCCGACCACCGGGTGGAGGCCCACATCACCATCCGTGACCAGCTGCGCGCCCTCAAGGACCCGCACGTCTGGAAGTACTGCCAGTACTACTCCCTGGTGTTCGGCGGCTTCGTCGGCCTCTCCCTGTGGATGACCAAGTACTACGTCTCCGAGTACGGCCACGATCTCACCCATGCGGCGCTGATGGCCGCCATCTTCGTGCTGCCCTCGGGTGTAATCCGCGCCCTCGGCGGCTGGCTGTCGGACCGCTTCGGCGCCCACACGGTCACCTGGTGGGTCATGTGGGCATCGCTCGGCTCGCTGTTCTTCATGTCCTACCCGAACACCGAGCTGGCCATCGCGACCGTGGACGGCGGCACGGTACGGCTCGGACTGCACCTGCCCGAGTGGGGCTTCACCGTGTTCCTGTTCGTGGTGGGCATCGCCTGGGGCTTCGGCAAGGCCTCGGTGTTCAAGTACCTCTCCGACGAGTACCCGAAGAACATAGGCGTCATCTCCGGCATCGTGGGGCTGGCGGGCGGCATGGGCGGGTTCCTGCTGCCCATCCTGTTCGGCGTGCTGCTGGATGTCACCGGGGTGAACAGCACCGCCTTCATGCTGCTGTTCGGCATCACCCTCGTCTCCCTCATCTGGATGCACTTCTCCGGCGAACGGGAGAAGGACCGCCTGATGCGTCACCAGGACCTGGTGGACGTGCTGGAGTGAGCGCGCCCATCGCACGGAACGTCGGTTCCAGCAACTCGAGGAAAAGATCATGTCAGACATAAAGACCTGGGACGTGGAGGACCAGCGCTTCTGGGACTCCACCGGCAAGAAGATTGCCAACCGCAACCTCTGGATCTCCATCCCGAGCCTGCTCTGCGGCTTCGCGGTGTGGCTCTACTGGGGCATCATCACGGTGCAGATGCTGAACCTCGGCTTCCCGTTCCAGCCCGCGGAGCTGTTCACCCTCTCGGCCATCGCCGGGCTTACCGGCGCGACGCTGCGCATCCCCTCGAGCTTCTTCATCCGCATCGCCGGGGGACGCAACACCATCTTCTTCACCACCGCCCTGCTGATGATTCCCGCCATCGGCACCGGCCTGGCGCTGCAGGACCAGAACAGTCCGCTGTGGGTGTTCCAGGCACTGGCCTTCCTGTCGGGCTTCGGCGGCGGCAACTTCGCCTCCAGCATGTCCAACATCAGCTTCTTCTACCCGAAGCGGATGCAGGGCCTGGCGCTCGGCCTCAACGCCGGGCTCGGCAACGCCGGGGTGACCACCATGCAGATCCTGGTGCCCCTGGTGATGACCTTCGGCCTGTTCGGCGGTGAGCCGATGATCCTGCAGAACACCTCGGGAACCCTCATCGGCAAGATTCCCGCCGGCTCCGAGACCTGGATCCAGAATGCCGGCTTCGTCTGGCTGCTGCTGCTGGTGCCGCTGGCCTTCGCCGGCTGGTTCGGCATGAACAACATCCGCACCGAGGAGGTCTCGCCCCATCCGGGTTCCCCGGTAGGCGCATTCTCCAAGATCACCGGGATGCTACTCATCGGCTTCATCACCGCGGCCGCCGGCCTGTACCTGATCCTCCCGGCCCCCACCGGGATCGGCCTGCCCGGCTGGACCAAGTGGTTCGTGCTGGCGGGCATCATCGCCGCCACGGTATTCCTGCTCAAGCAGATCCCCGGCGACATCAAGCCCAACCTCCAGCGCCAGTTCCGCATCTTCGGCAACAAGCACACCTGGGTGATGAGCGTCATCTACACCATGACCTTCGGCAGCTTCATCGGCTATTCCGCCGCCTTCGCGCTCGCCATCAAGGTCATCTTTGGCTACAGCCACATTCCCGGCGCCGACGGCCTGATGACCCATGACACGGTGAATCCCAACGGTCCCAGCGCGCTGATGTACGCCTGGATGGGCCCCTTCATCGGCGCCCTCATCCGCCCCGTGGGCGGCTGGATCGCCGACAAGCTGGGCGGCGCCAAGGTCACCCAGTTCATCACCATCGCCATGATCGTCAGCGCCCTGGGCGTGGCCTACTTCATGGCCGCCGCCTACCGCTCGGCCACCCCGGAGGAGTACTTCCTGCCCTTCTTCCTGCTGTTCCTGGTGCTGTTCGCCGCCAGCGGCATCGGCAACGGCTCCACCTTCCGCACCATCGCCATGGTGTTCCCGAAGGAGCAGGCGGGCCCGGCCCTGGGCTGGACCTCGGCCATCGCCGCCTACGGCGCGTTCATCATCCCGCAGGTGTTCGGCGAGCAGATCAAGGCCACCACCCCGGAGTACGCCCTCTACGGCTTCGCGATCTTCTACTTCATCTGCCTGCTGCTCAACTGGTGGTACTACCTGGGCCCCAAGGCGGAACACAAGAACCCGTGATGTGCGTGAGGCGCGAGGTGTGCGAGGGGTGAGTGGTCAGGCGCTGGAAGCCTCCATTTCGCACCTCGCTCCTCTCTCCTCACCCGATAGGAGTCAGACATGAGTCACTTTCTGGACCGGCTTAAATTCTTCAAGCGCATCGAGGAAACCTTCTCCGGTGGGCACGGCATCGTCACCCGCGAGGACCGCCAGTGGGAGGACGCCTACCGCAACCGCTGGCGCTTCGACAAGGTGGTGCGTTCCACCCACGGGGTGAACTGCACCGGCGGCTGCAGCTGGAAGATCCACGTCAAGAACGGCCTGGTGGCCTTCGAGATGCAGCAGACCGACTACCCGCGCACCCGCCCCGACATGCCCAACCACGAGCCCCGGGGCTGCCAGCGCGGAGCCAGCTTCTCCTGGTATCTCTACAGCCCCCACCGCATCAAGCACCCGCTGGTGCGCGGTCGGCTGCTGGAGCTCTACCGCGCCGAGCGCGCTTCCGGCAAGGACCCGGTGGAGGCCTGGGCCGCCATCCAGGCCGACCCGGAAAAGCGCCGGCGCTACACGAACGTGCGGGGCCTGGGCGGGTTCGTCCGCGGCCGCTGGGAAGAGGTGGTGGAGATGATCGCCGCGGCCAACGTGCACACGGCCAGGAAATGGGGGCCGGACCGCATCTACGGCTTCTCCCCCATTCCGGCCATGTCCATGATCAGCTACGCGGCCGGATCCCGCTACCTGTCGCTCATCGGCGGTTCCTGCGGCAGCTTCTACGACTGGTACTGCGATCTGCCGCCCGCGTCCCCCCAGGTCTGGGGCGAGCAGACCGACGTGCCCGAGGCTGCCGACTGGTACAACTCGAGCTACCTCATCGTCTGCGGCGCCAACCTGCCCATGACCCGCACTCCCGACGCCCACTTCGCCATCGAGGCCCGCTACAACGGCACCAAGGTGGTCTCCATGGCGCCGGACTACGCCGAGTACGTGAAGTTCGCCGATCTCTGGATGCCCGTGCGCCAGGGCACCGACGCCGCCGCCTTCCTGGCCATGGGCCACGTGGCGCTGAAGGAGTTCTACCTGGAACGGCAGGATCCCTACTTCCAGGAATATGCCCGCAAGTACACCGACTTCCCCATGCAGGTGCTGCTGCGCCGGCAGGGGGACAGCTACGTCAGCGACCGCTACCTGCGCGCCTCCGACTTCGACGGCGGCCTGGGGGAGACGAACAATCCCGAGTGGAAGACCATCGTTTTCGACGCCGGGAGCGGCGCCTTCGTGGTCCCCAACGGCTCCATGGGCTTCCGCTGGGGCGAGAACGGCAAGTGGAACCTGCTGCCGAAGAACGCCGCCGACGCCAGCGACATCGAGGCGGAGATCACCTGCATCGACAGCCGCGACGAGGTGGTTCCCGTGGCCTTCCCCCACTTCAACCCGGGCGAGGAGCGGGTGCTGGAGCGCAATGTGCCGGTGCGCCGGCTCACCCTCGCCTCCGGCGAGGAGGTCCTGGTCACCTCGGTGTTCGACCTGCAGCTGGCCCAGTACGGGCTCGACCGCGGACTCGGCGGCGGCAACGTGGCCGCCTCCTACGACGACGAGGTGGCCTACACCCCCGCCTGGGCGGAGAAGGTGACCGGCGTGAAGCGCGCCGACCTCATCCGCACCGGGCGGGAGTTCGCCGACAACGCCGCCAAGACCCGCGGCAAGTCCATGGTCATCCTCGGTGCCGCCATCAACCACTGGTACCACAATGACATGAACTACCGCGCCATCATGAACCTGCTGCACATGTGCGGGTGCGTGGGGCAGTCGGGCGGCGGCTGGGCCCACTACGTGGGACAGGAGAAGCTGCGCCCGCAGGCGGGCTGGGCGCCGG
Organism: Thioalbus denitrificans; assembly: GCF_003337735.1. Taxonomy (NCBI): domain Bacteria; kingdom Pseudomonadati; phylum Pseudomonadota; class Gammaproteobacteria; order Chromatiales; family Ectothiorhodospiraceae; genus Thioalbus; species Thioalbus denitrificans. Next base: position 62,871 of record NZ_QPJY01000004.1, read on the forward strand.
TGGCCTTCGGCCTCGACTGGCACCGGCCGCCGCGGCAGATGAACTCCACCAGCTTCTGGTACTTCCACACCGACCAGTGGCGCTACGAGCGGGTGAGCGCCGATTCGCTCCTCGCCCCCACCGCCAAGGGGAAATACCGCGGCTACACCCTGGCCGACTACAACGTGGTGGCCCAGCGCCTCGGCTGGCTCCCCTCGGCGCCCCACTTCAACCGCAACCCCCTCGACATCGTCAACGATGCCGAGGCCGCGGGCGCGGCCGACGAGGCGGGGGTGGGGAAATACGTGGTGGAGCAACTCAAGTCCGGTGACCTCCGCTTCGCCGCGGAGGACGTGGACGCCCCGGAGAGCTGGCCGCGCAACCTCTTCGTCTGGCGCGCCAACCTCATCGGCTGCTCGGCCAAGGGCCACGAGTACTTCCTGAAGCACCTGCTCGGCGCCCAGAACGGCGTCATGTCCGAGGGCGTCGAGGGCGCGGAGACGAAGGAGATCAAGTGGCACGAGAAGGCGCCCATCGCCAAGCTCGACCTGATGGTGGACATCAACTTCCGCCTCAACTCCACCGGTGCCTACTCCGACATCATCCTGCCCACGGCCACCTGGTACGAAAAGGCGGACCTCAACACCACCGACATGCACCCCTTCGTGCACCCCCTCTCCGAGGCGGTGGACCCGGCCTGGGAGTCGAAGACCGACTGGCAGATCTTCAAGACCATCGCCAGGGAGTTCTCGGAGCTGGCCGGCAAGCACCTGGGCACCCGCAAGGACCTGGTGGCCCTGCCCATGCTCCATGACACCCCCATGGAGCTGGCCCAGCCCTTCGGCGTGCAGGACTGGAAGCGCGGCGAGTGCGAGCCGGTGCCCGGCAAGAGCCTGCCGCTGCTGAAGGTGGTGGAGCGCGACTACGCTAACACCTACAAGAAGTTCACCTCGCTGGGCCCGCTGATGACCAAGCTCGGCAACAACGTCAAGGGCATCGACTGGGATACCCAGGACGAGTACGAGCACCTGAAGCACCACAACCGCACCATCCAGGAGGACGGCGTCTCCAAGGGCATGCCGCAGCTGGAGGACGATATCGCGGTTTGCGACACGGTCCTGCTGATGGCCCCGGAGACCAACGGCGAGGTGGCCCACAAGTCGTGGAAGGCGCTGGGGAAGAAGACCGGCATCGACCACAACCACCTGTGCGACCCGCGCCGGGACGAGAAGATTCTCTACCGCGACATCCAGGCCCAGCCGCGCAAGATCATCACCGCGCCCACCTGGTCCGGGATCGAGTCCGAGGAGGTGAGCTACAACGCCGGCTGGACCAACATCCACGAGCACATCCCGTTCCGCACCCTCACCGGGCGGGCCCAGTTCTACCAGGACCACGAGTGGATGCTCGACTTCGGCGAGGGCTTCTGCGCCTACCGCCCGCCGGTGGACCTGAAGGCCCACGAGACGGTGCCCGACGCGGTGCGCGCCAAGCCGCACCTGGTGCTCAACTGGATCACCCCCCACTCCAAGTGGGGCATCCACTCAACCTACCAGGACAACCTGCGCATGCTCACCCTGTTCCGCGGCGGCCCCTACATGTGGGTGGCCGAGGACGACGCGAAGAGCATCGGCCTCAGGGACAACGACTGGGTGGAGGCGGTGAACGCCAACGGTGCCACGGTGGCCCGGGTGGTGGTCTCCCAGCGGGTGCCACGGGGCATGGCCATCATGTACCACGCCCAGGAGAAGAACGTGAACGTGCCGGGCTCCAACACCACCGGCAAGCGCGGCGGCATCCTCAACTCGGTGACCCGCGTGGTGGTCAAGCCCACCCACATGATCGGCGGCTACGCGCAGCTCTCCTACGGCTTCAACTACTACGGCACCGTGGGATCCCAGCGCGACGAGTACGTGGTGATCCACAAGATCGAGGACCGCGACGTGGACTGGCTGGAGCGCCCGCTCACACCCGAGCGCGAGGCACAGCTCAACCCGGTCGGTGTGAACAACTGACAAAAGATCATTCACCACGAAGGCACGAAGAGCACGAAGAACTGCTTCTTGTTTCGTTCTCAGCCTTCACGCTTTCTTCGTGTCCTTCGTGACTTTGTGGTGAGATTTTCCGTGAGGAGATTTTCATGAAGATCCGTGCACAGATCGCGATGGTCCTCAACCTGGACAAGTGTATCGGTTGCCACACCTGCTCGGTGACCTGCAAGAACATCTGGACCAACCGCAAGGGCGTGGAGTACGCCTGGTTCAACAACGTGGAGAGCAAGCCCGGCATCGGCTATCCCAAGCAGTGGGAGAACCAGGACAAGTGGCGGGGCGGCTGGAAACTGAAGAACGGCGAGCTGGAGCTCAAGGCGGGCGGTCGCGCCTCCAAGCTGCTCAACATCTTCGCCAACCCCGACATGCCGGAGATCGACGACTACTACGCGCCCTTCGACTACGACTACGCCCACCTGCAGAACGCGCCGCTGTCCGAGGCGACGCCCACCGCCCGGCCCCGCTCCCAGATCGACGGCTCGCGGATGGAGAAGATCCAGTGGGGCCCCAACTGGGAGGATGACCTCGCCGGCGAGTTCGCCGAGCGCGCCCGCGATCCGAACTTCGCCGACATCGAGAAGCAGATGTACGGCCAGTTCGAGAACACCTTCCACATGTACCTGCCGCGGCTGTGCAACCACTGCCTCAACCCGGCCTGCGTGGCCGCCTGCCCCGCCGGCTCCATCTACAAGCGCGAGGAGGACGGCGTGGTGCTGGTGGACCAGGACAAGTGCCGCGGCTGGCGCATGTGCATCAGCGGCTGCCCCTACAAGAAGGTCTACTACAACTGGGAGTCGGGCAAGTCGGAGAAGTGCATCCTCTGCTACCCGCGCATCGAGTCGGGCCTGCCCACCGCCTGCGCCGAGTCCTGCGTGGGGCGCATCCGCTACATGGGCGTCATCCTCTATGACGCCGACAGGATCGGCACCGCCGCGGCCACGGAAAATCCCAAGGGGCTCTACGAGGCCCACCAGGGGGTATTCTGCGATCCCAACGATCCGGAGATCATCGAGCAGGCGCGCCGCGACGGCATTCCCGAGAGCTGGATTACCGCGGCCCAGAACTCCCCGGTGTGGAAGATGGCCATGGAGTGGAAGATCGCCTTCCCCATCCACCCGGAGTTCCGCACCCTGCCCATGATGTGGTACGTGCCGCCTCTCTCGCCCGTGCAGAGCCAGCTGGACCAGGGCAATCTGCCCACCGGCGAGGACGGCGTCATCCCCACCGCCGATGCGCTGCGCTTCCCCGCCCGCTACCTGGCCAACCTGCTCACCGCCGGCGACACCGCCCCCATCATCAGCGCGCTCAACCGGCTCATCGCCATGCGCAGCCACCAGCGTTCGAAGCGGGTGGAGGGCTCCGGCAACGCCGCGGTGCTGGAACGGGTGGGGCTGACCGAGGCGGAGGCCGAGGAGATGTACCGCTACCTGGCCATCGCCAACTATGAGGATCGCTTTGTCATTCCCACCTCTCACGAGGAGATGCGCCAGGAGGATCCCTACGCCTTCCAGGGCCAGATGGGGTTCGGGCCCGGCAACAGCAGCGCCTACGGCATCGATGCGGGCGAGGGCTTCAGCCTCTTCCCCACCCGCCGCACCCGCTCGGAGGTGCCCATCACCTTCGTGCCGCCGCCGAGCAAGGAAACCGAGAAGGCCTGAGGAGGAGAGATCATGCAACTCTATACCGTCATTGCCCGCCTGCTGGACTATCCCGACGAGCTCCTCCATGGCCATCTCGGCGCGTTGCAGGAGTGGCTCCACGACGAGCCCGATATCGCCGCAGAGGACCGCGCCGCGGTTTCCGAGCTGGTGGCCTGGATGAGCTCGCAGCCGCTGCTGGCCCTCCAGGGACACTACGTGCAGACCTTCGACATGACCCCGGAGCACAGCCTGCACCTGACCCATCACCTGTTCGGTGACGACCGTGGCCGCGGCCCGGCGCTGGTGGATCTCTCCGAGCACTACAAGGGCGCGGGGCTGGAGGCGGTGGCCGGCGAACTGCCCGACTACCTGCCCCTGGTGCTGGAGTACTGCTCCACCCTGGAGCCGTTCGCCGCCCGGGTCTTCCTGGGCGACGCGGCCAAGGTGATCCGGGTCCTGGCCGCCAACCTGGAGCGCGCCGGCAGCCCCTATGCCCCGGTCCTGCGCGTCATCGAGAAACACGGCCACCTGGCCCGCACCGCCGCCTGAGGAGATACCCCATGAACCTGCACGACTTCCTGTACGGGGCCTACCCCTACCTGGCGGGAACCATCTTCCTGCTGGGCAACTGGATTCGCTTCGACCGCGAACAGTACACCTGGAAAAGCGACTCGAGCCAGATCCTTTCCAACCGCAACATGCGCCTGGCGAGCAACCTGTTCCACGTGGGCATCATCGCCATCTTCCTCGGTCACCTGGTGGGCCTGCTGACCCCCCACGGCCTGTTCCTGGCCCTGGGCGTATCCGACATGCTGCACCAGTACGTGGCCATCACCGCCGGCAGCGTCTTCGGTACCCTGTGCCTCATCGGGGGGGTGCTGCTGTGGCTGCGCCGGCTCACCAATCCGCGGGTGCGCCACGTCTCCCGCCGGCGCGACATATTCGTGCTTGGCTGGATCCTGGTCACCCTGCTGCTGGGGCTCTCGACCATCCCCTTCTCCCTGCACCATGCGGCCAATGGCGATGCTTCGGTGATGGTCGCGCTCGCCGAATGGGCCCAGAGCGTGTTCACCCTGAACGCCAACCCGGACCTGCTGCGGGGCGTGGACCTGATTTTCAGAATCCACCTCTTCTTCGGCATGACCGTGTTCCTCATCTTCCCTTTCACCCGGCTGGTCCATGTCTGGAGCGTGCCGCTGGGCTACCTGGGGCGGGCCTACCAGATCGTACGGCGCAAGCAGGTGCCGGCACGCTGATGCCATCCGGCGCCCCGGCGGTAATCACTGCCGGGGCGCTCAGGTCGGTTTCCCGCACCTGACCTCCCGCCGCACAGGCAGGACAGACCCGCCGCTACCCCTTTCGTGGTAGTCACCCGCGCCGTTTAACCTGTATTGGATATACTTCTTTTCATGTTCCGGGACTAATATCCGTCGCCAGGGGACGGAGAAGGCGCTCCTGCGGCGCGCGGATTCCCGTCCCGGCAGACGGACAAGGAGAGCACGACCATGACGATGCAGACCAATCCCTATGCCCACCGGATCAAGACCATCAATGTGGACGGGCGTCCCGTGGAGACCGATTCCGAAGGCTACCTGCAGGATCTCGACGAATGGTCCGAGGCCTTCGCCGTCGCCCTCGCCGAGGAGGAGGGCCTGGAGCTCACCGACGAGCACTGGGAGGTGATCCGCTTCATCCGCGACTACCATGAACGGAACCACATCCAGGCCCAGGTGCGCCACATGATCCAGCATTTCCGCAAGGCTTGGGGTCCCGGGCGCGGCAACAACCACTACCTGCACGATCTCTTCCCCCGGGGCGGCCCGCAGAAGCAGGGCAACCGCCTGGCCGGAATCCGCCGCACCAAGGGCGAGCACTGACGGGGGCACGATGGACAATGGAAAAGGGATAAGGGACAAGGGACAATGGATAAGGGAAAAAGGTTAAAGATAAACCCTTGACCTTTGACCTTTGTCCATTAACCCTTATCCTCAACCGCATGAAACCGATACGCATATTCCGCCACGTGGCCTGCGAGGGTCCCGGCTACCTCGCGACCTTTCTCGACCGGGCCGGAATCCCCTGGGAACTGGTGGCCGTGGACGCGGGCGAGGCCATTCCCGGCGCATTGTCGGACGTCTCCGGGCTGGTGTTCATGGGCGGGCCCATGAGCGTCAACGATCCCCTGCCCTGGATCGGCGCCGAGCTGGCCCTGATCCGCCGGGCGTCGGAGGCGGACGTTCCGGTTCTCGGCCACTGTCTCGGTGGCCAGCTGATCGCCAAGGCGCTGGGCGGCGCGGTGGGGCCGAACGCGGTGCGGGAGATCGGCTGGCACCCGGTGGAGCGGCTGCCGGACACGGACGCCTGGCTGGAGGGGCTGCCGGCCACTTTCACGGCCTTCCACTGGCACGGCGAAACCTTTTCCCTCCCGGCCGGGGCCGTGCCCCTGCTGCGCAGCGCGCACTGTGAAAACCAGGCCTTCGCCATCGGCAACACCCTCGCGCTCCAGTGTCACGTGGAAATGACCGCCCCGATGGTGCGCGAGTGGGCCGCGCTCTACCGCGATGAACTGGACGATCCGTCGCCCGCGGTCCAGGATGCCGGAGAGATGCTCGCGGCTATCGAGAACCGCGTGGCCGGGCAGCAGGCCGCCGCTGATCGCCTCTACCGTCGGTGGCTGCGCCCCATCACCGACTGACACCCCCAGGGACAGCCCGGAGGAGACGACATGAGCCGGGAATCGGACCGCAGACTGGCCGAACGGGTGCGCAGCGCCTGCATCGAGGCGGCACTCGCCGGCTATGAAAACGCCTCCATCTCGGGGCTGTGCCACGAAGGCGCCTGGGAGGCCGCCATCAGCGCCATCCGCATGGTGGATCTCTCCGAACTGTTGGTGTCGAACCGGGACGTTCGACCACAGACATAGATAGACCAGGTCATTGACCATCCGCCCCGGATCAGGTCCCGGTCCCGTTATCGTCATTCGAACCGCCCCGGGTCCGGTGTCGGCCCGCCCCCCGTTATATTCAACTTCCAGTAACGGTACCGCCCATTTATCCGCGTCTTCCGGACGACATCCAGCCGGCGCGCGCACCCGCCTGTAATGAATACACCGCGGAATGACAATTATCAGTTTCTGTTTTGTCGCCTTTCCAACACTCCCCCCGCCGGACCCCATGAAAAGTGATGTCCGGGAGCCGTGGCCGGGGCGTTATTTCATTCTAGGGTTCTGATAGTTCTTGATTCATGCATTGCAACATACAAAATACTTATTTCGAAAAACATTATATTTGATTTCAACGCTGTTCAAATGCCCTCTAGGATGCCTGGTGCCAATGGTTTTACCGACTGGGAGTCAGTCCGGTTTTGGCGCAGGACGGTCCATGATCTGGCCGACTCCCGGGAACAAAACAGATCCCTGATTCAGCAACGTCAGGGTGCCAGGTCATTATTCGGGGGAGGATTCGAATGGTCATCGGACTGTCGCTGGTGCTTGGATGTGCAATCCTGGCACTGGCCTATGGAGTGTTTACCGCACGCTGGGTCAACGCCCAGCCCGCCGGTGATGAGGCCATGCGCCGCATCGCCCATGCCATCGAGGTCGGTGCCAGCGCCTATCTCCGCCGCCAGTACACCACCATCGGCATGGTCGGCCTGCTGCTGTTCGTCGTTCTCTACGTGCTGCTGGGTGCTCCCACCGCCTGGGGTTTCGCCATCGGTGCCGTGCTCTCCGGCGCCGCCGGTTTCATCGGCATGAACGTGTCGGTGCGCGCCAACGTGCGCACCACCGAAGCGGCCAAGCAGGGGCTCAACCCGGCCCACCAGGTCGCCTTCCGCGGCGGCGCGGTCACCGGCCTGCTGGTGGTGGGCCTGGCCCTGCTGGGCGTGGGCGGCTACTACAGTGTGCTGGCCGCCGGCACCGACGCCGGGGAAACGGTGCGCCTCGCCCCCCTGGTCGGGCTGGCCTTCGGTGGCTCCCTCATCTCCATCTTCGCCCGCCTCGGCGGCGGCATCTTCACCAAGGGCGCCGACGTGGGCGCGGACCTGGTGGGCAAGGTGGAAGCCGGCATTCCCGAGGACGACCCGCGCAACCCCGCCGTCATCGCCGACAACGTGGGCGACAACGTGGGCGACTGCGCCGGCATGGCCGCGGACCTGTTCGAGACCTACGCCGTCACCCTCATCGCCACCATGATGCTGGGCGCGCTGTCCATGGCCGACGCCGGGCCGAACGCCGTCCTCTACCCGCTGGTCCTGGGCGGCGTCTCCATCATCGCCTCCATCGTCGGCACGTTTTTCGTCTCCGTCGGACCCGACGGCAAGGTGATGCGCGCCCTCTACCGCGGGCTGATCGTGGCCGGCCTGCTCGCCGCGGCGGCCTTCTACCCCGTCACCGTCTGGCTGATGGGGGATGCCACCGGGTTCTCCGTGGGCGACCTCTACGGTTCGGCGCTGGTGGGCCTGGCCGTTACCGCCGCCATCGTGGTCATCACCGACTACTACACCGCCACCGGCTTCCCGCCCGTGCGTCACCTGGCCGCCGCTTCCACCACGGGCCACGCCACCAACATCATCGCCGGACTGGCGCTGTCCATGCGCTCCACCGCCGGCCCGCTGCTGGTCATCTGCGCCGGCATCTGGGGCGCCTACGCCCTGGCCGGCCTCTACGGCATCGCGGTGGCGGCCACGGCCATGCTCTCCATGACCGGCATCGTGGTGGCAACCGACGCCTACGGTCCCATCACCGACAACGCCGGCGGCATCGCGGAGATGGCTGAGCTGCCCAAGGAGATCCGCGCCACCACCGACGCACTGGACGCGGTGGGCAACACCACCAAGGCGGTCACCAAGGGCTACGCCATCGGCTCGGCGGGCCTGGCGGCCCTGGTGCTGTTCGCCGACTACACCCGCGAACTGAGCGTCCACACCGGCGCCCCGACCACCTTCGACCTCTCCAACCACCAGGTGATCATCGGCCTGTTCATCGGCGGGCTCATTCCCTACCTGTTCGGTGCCATGGCCATGGAGTCCGTGGGCCGCGCCGCCGGCGCGGTGGTACGCGAGGTGCGGCGGCAGTTCCGGGACATCCCCGGCATCATGGAGCGCACCACCGAACCCGACTACTCACGCGCCGTCGACCTGCTCACCAAGTCGGCCATCCGCGAGATGATCGTTCCTTCCCTGCTGCCGGTGGCGGTCCCGCTGCTGGTGGGCCTGCTGCTGGGCCCCCAGGCGCTGGGCGGCGTCCTCCTCGGCTCCATCGTCACCGGCCTGTTCGTCGCCATCTCCATGACCACCGGCGGCGGCGCCTGGGACAACGCCAAGAAGTACATCGAGGACGACAACCACGGCGGCAAGGGTTCCGAGGCCCACAAGGCCGCGGTCACCGGCGACACCGTGGGCGACCCCTACAAGGACACCGCGGGCCCCGCCATCAACCCGCTCATCAAGATCATCAACATCGTGGCGCTGCTGATCGTACCTTTGCTATAAATGAGCATGGCGCAACCATAACCGGTATTTATAAATAACGAGGGAGAGACGCCCATGGCAAAAGTACGTGTACAGATCGCCCCCGAGGTGGAGTTCAAGATGGAAGTGGAGGTGGAGGGCGTGGACCCCACCACCCGGGACTACGACGTCCAGCAGCACAAGACCAAGGTCTACGCGGAATTCGAGCGCCGGCTGAACGAGGCCTTCCCTGAAGGTCTCCTGATCCACAGCTTCGAGTTCGGCCTCGATCGCGGCTGGCACGATGAACTGAAGGAAGAGTGAATCCCCCGCCCCGCCACCGAAGACGGTGGCGGGGCGTCCGTTCCGGTGAACCATCCCCCGCCCGTGCAGTCTCTGGAGTAGATCCAGTACACTGCTGCGAAACCAATCATTCGGGAGAGGGTATGGGCCGATTCAACCCCATCGCCGCACTGGGCGCCGGCATCCTGGCGCTGCTCACCACCGCCGCCCCGGCCATCGGGGCTACCGTCAGCCATGGACTGGCGATGCACGGGGACCTCAAGTACGGTCCCGGCTTCACCCACTTCGACTACGCCCGTCCCGAGGCCCCCAAGGGCGGCGACGTGCGCCTTGCGGCCGTGGGCACCTACGACACCCTCAACCCCTTCACCCTCAAGGGGGTGTCCGCCTCCGGCCTGGGCCGACTCTTCGATACCCTCACGATCCGGTCCGACGATGAAGCGTTCTCCGAGTACGGACTGCTGGCGGAGACCATCGAAATCCCGGAGGATCGCTCCTGGGTCGCCTACACCCTGCGCCCCGAGGCGCGCTTTCACGACGGTTCCCCGGTCACGCCCGAGGATGTCATCTTCTCCTTCAACACCCTGAAGGAGAAGGGGCACCCCTTCTACCGCGCCTACTACGGCAGCGTCGCCAGGGCGGAGAAGGTGGGAGACAGGAAGGTGAAGTTCACCTTCGACGCCGGCGAAAACCGCGAGTTGGCCCTCATCATCGGCCAGCTTCCGGTCCTCTCACGGGCCGACTGGGAGGGCAAGGACTTCGCCGCCACCACCCTGAAGGCGCCGCTCGGCAGCGGCCCCTACGAGGTGGCCGCCTCGGACCCGGGGCGTTCCATCACCTACCGGCGGGTGGCGGACTACTGGGGCGGGGACCTGCCGGTCAACCGCGGACGGGACAACTTCGACACCATCCGCGTCGACTACTACCGCGACGCCACCGTGGCGCTGGAGGCCTTCAAGGCCGGCGAGTACGACTTCCGGCTGGAGAACACGGCCAAGAACTGGGCCACCGCCTACGATGTTCCTCCCGTGAACGAGGGATTCATCAAGCTGGAGGAGATCCCCAACGAGCAGCCGACCGGAATGCAGGCCTTCGTCTACAATACCCGCCGCGAGCTGTTCAGCGATCCGCGGGTACGCGAGGCCCTGGCCTACGCCTTCGATTTCGAGTGGACCAACAAGAACCTCTTCTATGGCGCCTACACCCGCACCCGCAGCTACTTCTCCAACTCGGAGCTGGCGGCCCGGGGCCTGCCCTCCCCCGGCGAGCTGAAGGTGCTGGAGCCCTACCGCGGCAAGGTGCCCGAGGCGGTCTTCACCACGGCCTACGAGCCCCCCGCCAGCGACGGCAGCGGCAACATCCGCGGCAACCTGCGCAAGGCCACGGAACTGCTCCGGCAAACCGGCTGGGAGATCCGCGGACGGCAGCTGGTCGACAGCGCCACCGGCAGGCCCTTCAGCTTCGAGATCCTGCTCGTGAACCCCGCCTTCGAGCGGGTCGTGCTGCCCTTCGTCCGCAATCTCGAGCGGCTCGGCATCGAGGCACGGGTGCGGACCGTTGACACCACCCAGTACCAGAACCGTCTCAACGACTTCGATTTCGACATGATCGTGGATGTCTTCGGCCAGTCCCTCTCCCCGGGCAACGAGCAGCGCGACTTCTGGTCCTGCGAGGCCGCCAGGACCCCGGGCAGCCGCAACACCGCCGGCGTCTGCGACCCGGTGGTCGACGCACTGGTGGAGAAGGTCATCAGCGCCACGGACCGGCAGGAGCTCATCGATCGCACCCGCGCGCTCGACCGGGTCCTGCAGTGGGGCTTCTACGTCATCCCCAACTGGCACACCCGCGTCTACCGCGTCGCCTACTGGGACAAGTTCTCCCGCCCCGCGGTGACCCCCAGGTACGACCTCGGCTTCGGCTTCTGGTGGGTGGACCCCGACAAGGCCGCCGCCCTGACCGCCAAGCGCGGTAAGTGACTTTCTAATAGACAGGATTTACAGGATTCACAGGATTGCTTGATTATGAGGCACTATCCCTATCGAGACGTCCCATGACACTTCACATGTCACCATCCGCCCCGGGTCGAAAACCATTCGGGGCGGAGTCACCACAACCAGTGACATCCTCCAATGGGACCTCTTTGAACATCCTGTTAATCCTGTAAATCCTGTCTATTCAAAATAACAACCATGCTCGCCTACATTCTCCGGCGCCTGCTGCTGATCATCCCGACGCTGTTCGGCATCATGGTGCTGAACTTCGTCATCGTGCAGGCGGCGCCCGGCGGACCGGTTGAACGGCTCATCGCCGAGCTCAAGGGAACCGGCGTGGAGGCCACGGCGCGGGTGGGCGGCAGCAGCGTGGGCGAGACCGGAGGGCGCATCTCCAGCACCGGGGAGTCCTCCCAGTACCGCGGCGCGCAGGGGCTGGACCCGGAGCTCATCAAGGAGATCGAGAAGCTCTACGGCTTCGACAAGCCGCCCTGGGAGCGTTTCTGGGGGATGATCAGCAACTACGTACACTTCGACTTCGGCGACAGCTTCTACCGTGACCAGTCGGTGGTGGATCTCGTCATCGACAAGATGCCCGTTTCCATCTCGCTGGGGCTGTGGACCACGATCCTGGTCTACCTCATCTCCATCCCGCTCGGCATCGCCAAGGCGGTGCGCGACGGCAGCCGCTTCGACGTGTGGACCTCGGCGGTGGTGATCGTGGGCTACTCCATTCCCGGATTCCTGTTCGCCGTGCTGCTGGTGGTGCTCTTCGCCGGCGGCAGCTTCCTGGACTGGTTCCCCCTGCGCGGGCTGGTATCCGAGAACTGGGAGGATCTCGCCTGGCCGGCGCGCATCGCCGACTACTTCTGGCACATCACCCTGCCGGTGCTGGCCATGACCATCGGCGGCTTCGCCGGACTCACCATGCTCACCAAGAACTCCTTCCTGGAGGAGATCAACAAGCAGTACGTGGTCACGGCCAAGGCCAAGGGGCTGGACGAGCGCCGGGTGCTCTACGGCCACGTCTTCCGCAACGCCATGCTGATCGTTGTGGCGGGCTTTCCCAGCGCCTTCGTGAGCATCCTGTTCACCGGCTCGCTGTTGATCGAGGTGATCTTCTCCCTCGACGGGCTGGGGCTGCTGGGCTTCGAGGCGGCCATCAACCGCGACTACCCGGTCATGTTCGGCACCCTCTACTTCTTCACCCTGCTCGGACTGCTGCTGAACCTGGCCGGTGACCTGATGTACGTGGTGATAGACCCGCGCATCGACTTCGAGAGCCGGGAGGTGTGATGTGGATGTGAGGGGTGAGGCTTCGGTGAGGCGCAGGATGGGCAAAGGAGCGGAGCGACATGCCCATCCTGCTGCGCGCGATGGGCACGCTGTGCTTTTCCCATCCTGCGGGCAGGCGACCGGCAACCGGCCGCTGGAGAATTCCAAATGGCCCTGAGCCCCCTCAACCAGCGCCGGCTCCACAGTTTCCGCGCCAACCGCCGCGGCTGGTGGTCGCTGTGGATTTTCCTGCTGCTGTTCACCCTGAGCCTATTCGCGGAGTTCATCGCCAACGACAAGCCGCTGCTGGTGCGCTATGACGGCGGGTGGTACTTCCCGGTGGTGCAGGAGTACGCCGAGATCACCTTCGGCGGAGAGTTCGCCACCGAGGCGGACTATCGCGATCCCTACGTGCAGGACCTGATCGACGCCAGGGGCTGGATGATCTGGCCGCCCATCCGCTACAGCTACCAGACCATCAACTACGATCTCCCCGTCCCCGCCCCGTCCCCGCCCTCGGCGGAAAACTGGCTCGGCACCGACGACCAGGGACGGGACGTGCTGGCGCGGCTCATCTACGGCTTCCGCATCTCGGTGCTGTTCGGCCTGGCGCTGACGCTGGCCAGCTCCGTCATCGGCGTGGCCGCCGGCGCCGTGCAGGGCTACCTGGGGGGCTGGACCGATCTCCTGTTCCAGCGCTTCATCGAGATCTGGTCGGGACTGCCGGTGCTCTACCTGCTCATCATCCTGGCCAGCGTGGTGGAGCCCAACTTCTGGTGGCTGCTGGGACTGATGCTGCTGTTCTCGTGGATGACCCTGGTGGGAGTGGTGCGGGCGGAATTCCTGCGCGGGCGCAACTTCGACTACGTCCGCGCCGCCCGGGCGCTGGGGGTGAACAAGCTGACCATCATGTTCCGCCACGTCCTGCCCAATGCCATGGTGGCCACCTTCACCTTCCTGCCCTTCATCCTCAACGGCTCCATCACCACCCTGACCTCGCTGGACTTCCTCGGCTTCGGTCTGCCCCCCGGCTCGGCCTCGCTGGGCGAGTTGCTGGCCCAGGGCAAGTCCAACCTGCAGGCGCCCTGGCTGGGCATCACCGCGTTCACCGTGCTGGCGCTGATGCTGAGCCTGCTCATCTTCGTCGGCGAAGCCGCCCGCGACGCCTTCGATCCGCGCAAGACCACGCTATGAAAACCCTGACTGCCCATCCACGGATGACACGGATCGCGCCGATTTCCGCTGGTGCAGCGGCCACGGGACGGGTGGATCCCTTCGCCGCCGCCCATGGCGTCAGGCGCAATCCGCCCACAGCCCGTTCCAATCCGCGCGGTCTGTGGAGAGAAAATCATGCCGACGCCACCGGGAACGGGGGGCACCATGGCTGAGCTGCTGCTGGAGGTGGACGACCTGTCGGCGAGCTTCGACACGCCGGGGGGGACGGTGGAGGCGGTCAAGGGGGCCTCCTTCGGCATCCGCCGCGGGGAGACCCTGGCGCTGGTGGGCGAAAGCGGCTCGGGCAAGTCGGTCACGGCCCTGTCCCTGCTGCAGCTGCTGCCCTACCCCCGCGCCCGCCACCCCTCCGGCAGCATCCGCTTCCTGGGCCAGGAGTTGATGGGGGCCTCGCCGCGGACCCTGCGCTCCATCCGCGGCGATCGCATCAGCATGATCTTCCAGGAGCCCATGACCTCGCTGAACCCGCTGCACACCATCGAGAAGCAGATCGGCGAGACCCTCCAGCTGCACAAGGGGCTGCGGCCCGCCCAGGCCCGGGAGCGCATCCTGGACCTGCTGCGGCTGGTGGGGCTGCCGGAGGCGGAAAAGCGCCTCAATGCCTATCCGCACCAGCTCTCCGGCGGCCAGCGCCAGCGGGTGATGATTGCCATGGCGCTGGCCAACGAGCCCGACCTGCTCATCGCCGACGAGCCCACCACCGCCCTGGACGTGACCATCCAGGCCCAGATCCTGGAGCTGCTGCAGGACCTGCGCGAACGGCTGGGCATGGCGCTGCTGCTCATCACCCACGACCTGGGCGTGGTGCACAAGGTGGCGGACCGGGTGTGTGTCATGCAGGGCGGGGAGATCGTGGAATCCGGACCGGTGGCGCAGGTCTTCGCGGCCCCCGCCCACCCCTACACCCGGCGCCTGCTCGCCTCCGAGCCCGGCGGCCACCCGGTGGAGGCGCCGGCCGACGCCCCCGTGCTGCTGGAAGCCGAGGCGATCAAGGTCTGGTTCCCCATCAAGCGCGGCTTCCTGCGCCGCACGGTGGACCACGTGAAGGCGGTGGACGGCATCTCGCTGACCGTGCGCGAGGGGCATACCGTGGGCATCGTGGGCGAGAGCGGCTCGGGCAAGACCACCCTGGGGCTGGCCCTCCTGCGGCTGGAATCGAGCCGCGGCAGCATCCGTTTCGACGGCCGCGAGCTGCAGGGGCTCAAGAGCCGGACCCTGCGCCCGCTGCGACGGGAGATGCAGATCGTCTTCCAGGATCCCTTCGGCTCCCTGAGTCCGCGCATGTCGGTGGGACAGATCATCGAGGAGGGCCTGCGGGTCCACGGACTCGGCGGCACGGCGGCCGAGCGCGATGGCCTGATCGGCCAGGCCCTGGAGGAGGTGGGACTGGAGCCCGGGAGCCGCCACCGCTACCCCCACGAGTTCTCCGGGGGCCAGCGCCAGCGCATCGCCATCGCCCGGGCCATGGTGCTGAAACCCCGACTGCTGGTGCTCGACGAGCCCACCTCCGCGCTGGACCGCTCGGTGCAGGCCCAGATCGTGGACCTGCTGCGGACGCTCCAGGCGCGCCACCGCCTCGCCTACCTCTTCATCAGCCACGATCTCAAGGTGGTGCGCGCCCTCAGTGACGAAATCCTGGTGATGCGGGCCGGAGAAGTGGTTGAACAGGGGCCCGCACGGCGCATCTTCAACGCCCCCGAAGCGCCCTACACCCGCGCCCTGCTCGCCGCGGCCTTCGACCTGCATGCGACCGAGGGGCCGGAAGTGGCGACCTGATGGGGGGGCTGGTGGGGACTAGTGTACTGCGCCGCTCTTGGAGGTACTTTCAGAGCCCCCCGAAAGTGCCAGGACAAGGCGCAGTGCGCAGGCAATGGTTGTTCCCTTGCCAAGCGCTGCAACGCCGTCATGGCACTTTCGGGGGGCTCCCTGCGGGCGCGCCGCTGGCCGGCGACTCGCTGAATGGGCCTCCAAGAGCGGCGCAGTACACTAGGAGCCGGGGTCAGGTTCGGCTATGATTCCCGCCACAGAAAGAATGTCCGGCCACTGGCAGCGGACACGCAGGGCCCGGGATTGAACGGATGGAGCAGCGACAGGGATAGTGCGCCGGCACGGCGCCTTACCGCGAGGCCCCACTGCTCATGAGTTTTCTGGATCGTATTCGCGCCTGCAACACCTTCGACCTCAGCAATTACCTCCCCTTCTGTATCGATCGTCAGCAGGTGGGCTGGATCCGTCCGGCGGTAAGGGACATCCTCGCCGAATGGCCCGAGGTATTCATTATCCGGCCTGGTCACGTGGATTTCGCACACCGTTTCAACACCATCGACCAGAGAACCGCGGTCCTCGACCGGATCACCCATACCCTGGTGAAGCGGGGCACCATCGCGCGCCGGCATGGCGAGCGCTACCCGGTCACCGCCCGGGACCGGCTCCGTCCACTCCTGCTCATCGATCGCGCCGCAACCTCCACCTACGGCGTGCGATCCTTCGGCCAGCATCTCAACGGCTTCGTCCGCACACCCGCGGGACTCAAGCTGTGGGTCGCCCGCCGGGCCGTTGACAAGCCCACCTACCCGGGGATGCTCGACAACCTGGTGGCGGGCGGACTGCCCTACGGCATCGCCCTGGCCGACAACCTGGCCAAGGAGTGCTGGGAGGAAGCGGCCATTCCCCCGACCCTGGCCGCCAGGGCGCGTCCGGTCGGTGCCATCTCCTACTGCTGGGAAACCCCCGCCGGGCTGAAGCCGGATGTGATGTTCACCTATGACCTGGAACTGCCGGAGAGTTACACTCCCCGCTGTACCGATGGCGAGGTGGAGTCCTTCGAGCTGTGGCCGGTTGAGCAGGTGGCCGAAATGGTCCAGGGCAGCAACGCATTCAAGCCCAACTGCAACCTCGTCATCATCGACTTCCTGATCCGGCACGGTGTAATCAGCGCCGACGATCCGGACTACCTCGAACTGGTGACCGGGTTGCGGCGCCCGCTGAACCTGGCCGCACTGCACGAGAATCGTTCCCTGCCAGAACCATGACCATGAATCCGTCTCTCCGCAACACCCTGTTCCTGCTGCCCCTGCTGGCCCTCCTCCTGGCCGCGGCGTCCCCCGCCGGCGCCGCCGACGCCCCCTGGCTCCGCTCGTCCAAGGGACTGGTCCTCGGCCTCAGCGACGGCCGCGAGCTCTACGCCAAGGAGGCGGACACGCCCACGCCCATCGCCTCGCTGACCAAGCTCATGACCGCCATGGTGATCCTCGACGCCGGGCTCAAGCTGGAGGAGCCCGTCGTGGTCACCAGCGCTGACCGCGACCGCATCCGCGGCAGCAGCTCGCGGCTGCTGCCGGGCACCAGCGTCTCGCGCCGGGTTCTCCTGCTGCTGGCGCTCATGGCCTCGGAGAACCGCGCGGCAAACGCCCTGGCACGCACCTATCCCGGCGGCACCCCGGCCTTCGTGGCGGCGATGAACCGCAAGGCGCAGGGGCTGGGCCTGAACCAGACGAAGTTCGCCGATCCCGCCGGCCTGGACAGCGGCAATGTCTCCACGGCCCGCGAGCTGGCCAACCTCGTCCGCACGGCCATGGACTATCCCCTCATCCGCCAGTACACCACCACCTGGGAGCACGAGGTGGCGGTGGGCAGGGGCAAGAGCCGGCAGGTCATCCGCTTCCGCAACACCAACCGCCTGCTGCGCAACGAGAGCTGGGACATCGCCCTGAGCAAGACCGGCTACATTTCCGATTCGGGCCGCTGCCTGGTCATGCAGGCGCGCATCGCCGGAGAACCGGTCATCCTGGTGCTGCTCGACTCCTGGGGCAAGCTGAGCCCCATGGGGGACGCCAACCGCGTGCGCAAGTGGATGGAGAAGCACCACCGGGATACCTGAGTCTTTCGACTTGAGTGACCCATGACCTGACTTGCCACAGAGGACACGGAGAACGCGGAGAAGCAGCTGTATGGCACTGTGCCAGGAGCCGGTGACATCCTCCCGAACCGTACCCGCGCAGGGCCATTCCACGGAAAATTCCCGGTGACCCCCGCGGCCCCCGTGGCCTCTGTGGCAAAGACACTGTCCGTCCTGGACGATGACTTCGAGGAGCTGACCATGGAATTGCGCGATCCCGACCTTTTCCGCAGCCGTGCCTACCTGGACGGGGCGTGGGTCGGCGCCGACGACGGTGCCACCTTCCCGGTCACCAACCCCGCCGACGGCGCGATGCTCGGCCGGGTCCCGGACATGGGCGCCGCCGAGACCCGCCGGGCCGTGACCGCCGCCGGGGCCGCCTGGCCCGCCTGGCGGGCGCTGACCGCCAAGGCCCGCGCCGGCCTGCAGCGGCGCTGGTTCGAACTCATCATGGCCAACCAGGAGGACCTGGCGCTGCTGATGACCACCGAGCAGGGCAAGCCGCTGGCCGAGGCCCGGGGCGAGGTGGCCTACGGCGCCTCCTTCGTGGAGTGGTTCGCCGAGGAGGGCAAGCGCGTCTATGGGGACACCATCCCCGCCCACGCGCCGGACAAGCGCCTGCTGGTGCTCAGGGAGCCGGTCGGGGTGGTGGCGGCCATCACCCCCTGGAACTTCCCCCTGGCGATGATCACCCGCAAGGTGGCCCCGGCCCTGGCCGCCGGCTGCACGGCGGTGGTCAAGCCCGCCGAGGACACGCCCTTCTCGGCACTGGCCCTGGCGGTACTGGCCGAACGGGCCGGCATCCCCGCCGGGGTGTTCAACGTCATCACCGGCGACGCCGAGGCCATCGGCGCCGAGCTCACCGGCAACCCGGCGGTGCGCAAGCTCTCCTTCACCGGCTCCACCGAGGTGGGAAAGCTGCTGATGCGCCAGTGCGCCGGAACCGTGAAGAAGCTGTCGCTGGAGCTGGGCGGCAACGCCCCCTTCATCGTCTTCGACGACGCCGACCTGGACGCCGCCGTGGCGGGTGCGCTGGCCTCCAAGTACCGCAACTCCGGCCAGACCTGCGTGTGCGCCAACCGGATGCTGGTGCAGGAGGGCATCTACGACGCCTTCGCCGAGAAGCTGGCCGCCGCGGTGCGGGAACTGCAGGTGGGCCCGGGGACCGAGTCGGGCAGCCAGCAGGGCCCCCTCATCAACAGCGCGGCGCTGGAGAAGGTGGAGGGACTGCTGGCCGACGCCGTGGACAAGGGGGCCCGCGTACTCACCGGCGGCCACCGCCACGCTCTCGGCGGCACCTTCTTCGAGCCCACGGTGGTCTGCGACGTAACGCCCGAGATGCGCATGACCCGGGAGGAGATCTTCGGCCCGGTGGCGCCGCTCTACCGCTTTTCCACCGAGGCCGAGGCGTTGCGGATGGCCAACGACACCCGCTACGGCCTGGCCGCCTACTTCTACAGCCGCGACATCGGCCGGATCTGGCGCGTTTCCGAGGGGCTCGAATACGGCATCGTGGGCATCAACGAGGGCATCATCTCCACCGAGGTGGCTCCCTTCGGCGGCATGAAGGAGTCGGGCATCGGCCGCGAGGGCTCCCGTTACGGCATCGACGAGTTCCTGGAGATCAAGTACCTCTGCCTGGGTGGCATCGATCGCTGAGCGGAGCGCTCCAGCCGGCCCGCAGCCGGGACCGCGGAATGACCGGTGGCGATGACCCGCCGCCCAGTTCTCCCCGCCTCCGGCCGTGCGCCTGGCGCGGCACCCACCGCGACCTCCCGAACCCCGGGCGCCATCTGCACGTAACCCTCCGCGGGATCACGGATACCGCTCGTCCGTGGAGCAGGCTACCATGCCGGAAACCGAACGCAGAAGGAGCCCCGTGCAGCCATGTCGCTGGAGCAGCTGGTACAGAACTATGGCTACCTGGCCGTCCTGACCGGCACCTTCCTCGAAGGCGAGACCATCCTGGTGCTGGGCGGCATGGCCGCCAAGCTCGGCTACCTCCGACTGCCCGGCGTCATTGCCGTGGCCTTTGCCGGCACCCTGGCCGGCGATCAGCTCTACTTCCACCTGGGACGCCGGCACGGCCCCGCGCTGCTCGCACGCCGACCGGCCTGGCAGGCGCGGGCCGGGCAGGTCCAGGCCCTGCTCGGCCGGCATCCGGACGTGGTCATCCTCGGTTTCCGGTTTCTCTACGGGCTGCGCACCGTCACCCCGTTCATCATCGGCATGAGCGACATTTCCAGCCTGCGCTTTCTGCTCCTCAACGCCATCGGCGCAGCGGGCTGGGCGGTCGTCATCGGCAGCCTGGGCTATCTGTTCGGCCATGGGCTGGAGATCATCCTGGGCGATCTCCACCGCTACGAGCTGGAGGCGATGGCCGCCACGGGCGTCATCGGCGGCCTGGTCTGGCTCGGGAGCCGGCTGCACCGGCGACACCGGCCGCGCTGATGCGGCTGCTACACTGGAGAGTGGAGAGGGAGGGCCTTTCTTGAGCTACTTCACCAAGCGCTACCACCCGCCGGGCACCCTGCCCGGCACCCTGCGACCGGCCATCGCCGAGGCGCCGCTGGTCTTCACCCTGGTGGACTACGACGCGGCCGACATCACCGAGATCCTGGATGCCCGGCCCGAGGACTGCCGCCCCTTCATGGATCGGGACAGCGTCACCTGGATTCACATCCAGGGCCACGCCGCCCCCGAGGTCCTCGGTGAGCTGGGGGAGATGTTCCGGCTCCATCCCCTGGCGCTGGAGGACGTGCACAACACCGGGCAGCGGCCCAAGGCCGAGCTCTACGACAACCAGCTGTTCATGATCCTCAGCCGCCCCCGGGGCGCCGGGGCCCAGGATGTCGGCGGACAGGTCAGCCTGTTCCTCGGCCAGGGCTACGTCGTCAGCTTCAACGACGGCCCCGACGATCCCTTCGAGCCGATCCGCGCGCGCCTGCATGCCAACCAGGGCCGCATCCGCCGCCGGGGGGCCGACTACCTGCTCTACTCCCTGGTGGACCTGGTCATCGACGAGGGCTTCCCGGTCCTGGAAACCCTGGGCCTGCGCATCGAGGAGCTGGAGGAGGAAGTGCTGGAGACACCGACCCGGGAGACCCTCGGCCGCATCCAGGCCCTCAAGCGCGAGCTGCTCCTGCTCCGGCGCATGGTCTGGCCCCACCGGGAGGTGGTGAACATGATGGTGCGCGAGGATTGCACCCTGCTCGAGGAAGGCACCCGGGTCTACCTGCGGGACTGCTACGACCACAGCATCCAGATCATGGACCTGCTGGAGAGCTACCGGGACATGACCGCCAGCATGCTGGACATCTACCTCTCCAGCGCCAGCTTCCGGCTCAATGACGTGATGCGGGTGCTCACCATCATCGCCACCCTGTTCATCCCCCTGACCTTCATCGTCGGCGTCTACGGCATGAACTTCGACCGCAACGCCGGGCCCTGGAGCATGCCCGAGCTGGGGTGGCCCTACGGCTACCTGCTGGTGTGGGTCCTGATGATTGCCATCGCCGGAGGGATGTTCGTCTACTTCCGGCGCAAGGGCTGGCTCTGAGCCTTCATGCCTCGCGGGTGACGCCTTCCGCCTCCAGCCGGGCGAGGTACGCCAGCCAGTAGCGTTCCCGGTTGACCGCGAGGTCGTGGAGGGTCTCCCAGGAGTAGACGCCGGACTTGTGGCCGTCGTCGAAGAACAGGCGGATGGCGTAGCGGCCGATGGGGATTATGTCGGTGATGTTGACCCGCTCCCGGCCGCTCACCAGCTCGCCGAGGCCGCTCACCTCCACCGAGGGGGAGTGGACCCGGAGGTATTCGCAGGGGAGTTCGAAGACCGCCCCGTCCGGATAGGCCAGTTCCAGGACCCGGCGCTGCTGGTGCAGCCGGATATCGGTGGGTATGTGATGCTGTTCGGTCATGGCAGCCTCGGTTCCGCGTCCCGTTCGGCGGTGGAGCACAGCTTAGGCCGCTGCGGCAGCCGCGGCAACGCCGGGGTTTCAGGGGTTATTGCCGAACCGGATCCCCGCCAGCGCCGCATTCATCCGAAGTAGTCGGGTTCGTTGCCCGCCTGCCACTTGATGTTGCAGCCGATGCTTGGCACCTGCTCCGCCGCTACCGGCCGGCCCGCCAGCACCGCTTCCACCGCCGCGCGCAGCGCTTCCCCGCTGACCGGGATGTCGTTGCCGGGGCGGCTGCCGTCGAACTGGCCGCGGTAGACCAGCCGCCGCTCGCCGTCGAAGAGGAAGAAGTCCGGGGTGCAGGCGGCCCGGTAGGCCTTGGCCACCGCCTGGCTCCCGTCATAGAGGTAGGGGAAGGTGTATTCCTGCCGCCGGGCCTCTTCGGCCATGAACTCCGGCCCGTCGTCGGGGTGGGTGGTGACATCGTTGGAACTGATCCCCACCGCCGCCAGTCCCCGCTCCTGGTACTCCCGGATGAAGGCGGCCAGCTCGTGCTGCACATGCTTCACGTAGGGGCAGTGGTTGCACATGAACACCACCAGCAGGGCCGGCGCGCCGGCGAAGTCCCGGAGTCCGACCGTCTTGCCGGTCAGCGGCTCGGGCAGGCTGAAATCGGGAGCCGGGGTGCCCAGCTCCAGCATCGTGGACGGGGTCAGGGCCATCTGGATTCCTCCCTCGCGGTCTGGCTCGACGTTCAGACTGCATGGGTAACCCCGCCGGCGCCCCGAGTCAAGGCACCAGCGCCGCGTCAGGGGTCGGCTGCAACCGGGCGGCGGATTGCGAATCCATCGCGGAGATGCCGGGAAGGGATGCGATCAACCGGGCGCGCCACCGGTGTGCCCGGCGGCCATGCGTTCCTGCGCGGGCGCCTCCCCCCATCGCCGTGCCTATCCCCCATCCGGGCAGGCGTGTAACCTTGGCGGCCATGCAGCGACTGGAGCGAACCATTGCCATCGACGACGCCACCGCGGTCTCCTCGGTCTGGCTGGTGCCGGAGGATTACCGGCCGGGCGGCGGCGACGCCGTGGTGCTGGCCCACGGCGCCGGCACGGACATGCACGCCCCCTTCCTCAGCGCGCTGCATGAAGCACTGGCCAGGCGGGGACTGCTGGCGGTGAAGTTCAATTTTCCCTACCGTGAGCAGGGCCGTCGGGCGCCGGATCGGGCGCCGCGGCTGGAGGCCGCCTGGCGGGCCGTGCTCGAGGCGCTGGAGCGGGATCCCCTGTCGCCGCGGCGGGTATTCATCGGCGGACGCTCCATGGGCGGGCGGATCGCCACCCATCTCGCCGCCGCGGGCGCGGCGGTGGATGGCCTGGTGCTGCTAGGCTATCCCCTCCATCCGGCCGGGAGGCCGGAACGGGAGCGCTCGGCCCATCTCCAGGCCATCCCCTGTCCGATGCTGTTCGTCCAGGGCAGCCGCGACCGGCTCTGTGGCCTCGACCGCCTGCGGCAGCTCGTCGCCGCCCTCGAACCGCGGGCGCGATTGCATGTCATAGAGGAAGGCGATCACGGCTTCGCGGTACCGCAGCGCAGCGGACGCACAGAGCAGGAGGTGTGGACTGAAATCGAAGCGGTCGTCGCCGACTGGATCGCGGCCCGGCAATGACCCCACCGGGATCGGGTTTTCACCCTGTCATGGCGGCACGTACCATACGCTGAGCACTTGCTTTCCGGGCCCCCGCCCCCATCTGCTGTAAGGTGAGCCGACCGGCAGGCCCGTACACACCCGACGCACAGAACCACCGACGAGGTATCGATGACACACCCGGCATTCGAGCACATCCGCACGGCCCACCTTCCCTCCCTCAATATCGACGTGGAGGAGTACCGGCATCGTGCCACCGGCGCGCGTCATCTGCACCTCGCCTCCGGCGACCCGAACAACGCCTTCCTGGTGGCCTTCCTGACCGTGCCCCAGGACTCGACCGGAGTGGCCCACATCCTCGAGCACACGAGCCTGTGCGGCAGCCGCAAGTACCCGGTGCGGGATCCCTTCTTCATGATGATCCGCCGGTCGCTGAACACCTTCATGAACGCCTTCACCGCCAGCGACTGGACCGCCTATCCCTTCGCCAGCCAGAACCGCAAGGATTTCTACAACCTGCTCGAGGTCTACCTCGACGCCGCCTTCTTCCCCACCCTGGACGCGATGGACTTCGCCCAGGAGGGCCACCGGGTGGAGTTCGCCGTTCCCGACGATCCCTCCAGCGACCTGGTCTACAAGGGCGTGGTGTACAACGAAATGAAGGGGGCCATGAGCTCCCCCGTGCGACGGTTGTGGGACGACCTGCAGAGCGCCCTGTTCCCCACCACCACCTACCACTACAACAGCGGCGGCGAACCGGCGGAGATTCCGAAGCTCACCCACGCCGATCTCAAGGCCTTCCACGCCCGCCACTACCACCCCTCCAACGCCGTCATCATGACCTACGGCAGCTTCCCCGTGGAGGAGCACCAGGAACGGATCGAAGCCTGGGCCCTGTCGCGCTTTCAGCGGCTGGACCTGGACCTCGCCATTCCCGACGAGCGGCGCTACGACGCCCCGCAGGTGGTCGAGACCCGCTATCCGCTGGAGGGCGGGGCGGAGACCCGGCGCAAGACCCACGTGGTGCTCGGCTGGCTGCTCGGCCACAGCGCCGACCTGAAGGAGGTCATGGAGGCCAACCTGCTCTCGGGCGTCCTGCTCGACCACAGCGGCTCGCCCCTGCGCCAGGCCCTGGAGACCACCGGCCTGGGCACCGCGCCCTCGGAGCTCTGCGGGCTGGACGACTCCACCCGGGAGACAATCTTCGCCTGCGGCCTGGAAGGAACCGATCCGGAACAGGCGGAGGCGGTGGAGCGGCTGGTGCTGGAGACCCTCGAGCGGGTGGCCCGCGACGGAGTTCCCCAGGACCAGGTGGAGGCGGTGCTGCACCAGCTGGAACTGCACCAGCGCGAGGTCGGCGGCGGCCACTTCCCCTATGGCCTGCAGCTGATGGTCAAGGCCCTGCCCGCGGTGCTGCACGGCGGCGACGCGGTGGCGGTCCTGGATATCGACCCGGTGCTCAAGGAGCTGCGTGAGGCCATCCGGGATCCCGGCTACATCAGGAACCTGACCCGGCGCCTGCTGCTCGACAATCCCCACCGGATTCGCCTGGCCATGGCCCCCGACCCGGAGCTGGCCGATCGCCTCGCGGCCGAGGAGCGGGCGCGCCTGGCCGCACTCAGGGAGACGCTCGGCGAAGCCGACCGGCTGCGGATCGTGGAGCAGGCGCGCGAGCTGAAAGCGCGCCAGGAGCAGTCCGACGATCCCGAGATCCTGCCCAAGGTGACCCTGGCGGACGTGCCGGACGAGCTGAAGATCGCCGAGGGCACCGACGCCACCATCGCCGGCACGCCGGTGGCGGCCTATGCCCAGGGTACCAACGGTCTCGTCTACCAGCGAGTGGTGGTGGACCTGCCGGAATTCTCCGACGAGCTGCTGGACGAGCTGCCCCTGTTCTGCGATCTCCTGACCGAAGTGGGCATCGGGGAGCGCGACTACCTGGATATCCAGGCGCTGCAGTCGGCGGTCACCGGCGGGATCAGCGCGGGCACCTCGGTGCGGGGCGCCATCGACGACGCCCAGTCCATCTACGGGGTCTTCACCCTCTCCGGCAAGGCCCTGGAGCGCAACCGGGATGCCCTCGCCGCTCTCCTCAACGAGACCTTCCTCCAGGCCCGCTTCGACGAGCTGTCGCGGCTGCGCGAGCTGGTGGCCCAGGTCCGCGCCCACCGGGAATCCTCGATTACCGACAACGGCCACGGTCTGGCCATGATGGCCGCGACGGCCGGCTTGGCCCCCTGCGGCGCCCTGAGCCACCGCTGGAGCGGTCTGCAGGGTCTCAAGCGGCTGAAGGCGCTGGATGACAGCCTGGACGACACCACCGCGCTGGAGGCGTTTTCCGGGCGGCTCATCGCCATCCGCGAGGCCATCGCCTCCGCCCCGCGCCAGTTCCTGGTGGTGGCCGAGGAAAGCGCCCTCGAGGGCGTCGTGAAGGGATTGGAACGGCACTGGCAGGCAAACCCGGCCGCCACTTCCGGCAAGCTGCGCCTGGAACCGGTCAACCGGAGCATCCGCCAGGGCTGGGCGACCAATACCCAGGTGAACTTCTGCGCCAAGGCCTTCCCCACCGTCGCGCCGGAGCATCCCGACGCGGCCGCGCTGACCGTGCTCGGCCCCCTGCTCCGCAACGGCTTCCTGCATCGGGCCATCCGTGAGCAGGGCGGCGCCTACGGCGCCGGCGCCAGCTACGATCCGGACACCACCGCCTTCCGCTTCTTCTCCTACCGGGATCCCCGCCTGGCGGAAACCCTGGAGGATTTCGATCGCGGAATCCAGTGGCTGCTGGAGAACCGGATCGAGCCGCGCCTGCTGGAGGAGGCGGTGCTGGGCGTCGTCGGCAGCATCGACCGGCCCGACTCCCCGGCCCGGGAAGCGATGAACGCCTTCTTCGGACGCCTGCACGGGCGCACCGCGGAGCAACGCCGGCGCTTCCGCCGGCGGGTGCTGGAGGTGGGACTCGACGATCTGCGGCAGGTTGCGGAGCGTTACCTCACCGGTTCGAACGCCAGTGTGGCGGTCGTCTCCGACGCGAAGTCGCTGGCCCGCAACGAGGCCCTTGGTCTCGAGGTCACCAGCCTCTGATCCGGGACCCGGCAATCACGCCAGGCAGCAATTGAAAGGGCGGGTGGCCCGTCGGCCACCCGCCCTGTCCCGTTTCACTCCGGCAACCTGGGGTCTGCAGGAGCAGCTACACGGTCTCCAGCCGGTGGCGCAGGTAGTCGGCGAACTTCTCGCCCAGCTCCGGGTGCTTCAGCGCATACTCCACGTTCGCCTCCAGGAATCCCAGCTTGGAGCCGCAGTCGTAGCGCCTGCCCGCGAACCGGTAGGCCAGCACAGCCTCCTTCTGCAGGAGCATGCTGATGGCGTCGGTGAGCTGAATCTCGCCGCCGGCTCCGGGCGTGGTCTGCCTGAGCATGGAGAAGATCCGGGGGGTGAGGATGTATCGGCCCACTACGCCGAGGTTGGAAGGCGCCACGTCCGGCTTCGGCTTCTCCACGATCTTCTCCACCCGGCTGCAACGACCTTCGGTCTCGCTGACCTTGACGATGCCGTACTGGTCGGTCTTGTCCGGATCCACCTCCTCCACCGCCAGCACGCTGACACCCTCGCGCTCGTAGACGCGGCGCATCTGGGAGATGCAGGGTTCGTCACCCCCGTCGATGAGGTCGTCGGCCAGGATGACCGCGAAGGGCTCATCCCCCACCACCGGGCCGGTCAGGGAGACCGCGTGGCCAAGACCCAGCGCCTCGGCCTGGCGCAGGTAGACGCAGTTCACGTGCGAGGGCAGCACCCGCGCCAGTTCCAGCGCCTTCTCCTTGCCCCGCGCCTCCAGTTCCGCCTCCAGTTCGTAGGCCTTGTCGAAGTGATCGGCAATGGCGCGCTTGGTCCGGCCGATGACGAAGATGAGGGTGTCGATACCGGCGGCCACCGCCTCCTCGGCCGCGTACTGGATGAGGGGCTTGTCGACGATGGAAAGCATCTCCTTCGGGCTTGCCTTGGTCGCGGGCAGGAACCGGGTACCCAGTCCCGCTACCGGGAACACCGCCTTTCTGAGGGTCTTGCCTTCCATTCACTTGCCTCCCAATCCAGAGTCATTCAACTGACACGCCGGGCGGAAATTCCGCCGAACCGCCACCGACAGTGTAATCAGCCGCGCCGCCCGCGTCAGCCCTCGCCGTTCCGGCAAAGAAAAAGGCCCGGCGATGCCGGGCCTCCGTTTGCGGATTCGGCTCCCCCGCTACGGCGTGAGCGTGATTCGCTCCCGGTTCAGTTCCACGGTCTTCACGCCGATACCCTGCACCCGGGCCAGATCGTCCACCGACTGGAACGGGCCGTTCGCCTGCCGGTCGGCCACGATGGCCTCGGCCTTGCTGGGACCCACGCCGACCAGGCCGGACGCCAGGGCATCCGCATCGGCGCGGTTGATGTCCACCATGGTGACTGATGCCGGCGCGGCGGTCCCGGCGTCCGCCGGTTCCGCCGCGCAGAGCGGCAGCGCCAGCGCCGCCATCAGCAGGAACAGTGCAATCCGTTGCAGCATGATTTCCTCCTTGGATTTCCGTTCTATAGGCAGGAATCAGGCTACCGGCTTCCTACCCGGCGAGCACAGCGCCGATCTCCGCTTCCACTGCCAGCAATACGCCCATCGGGTCGTCAGCCCCGGTAACCGGCCGGCCGATGACCAGGTAATCGGAACCGCTCCGGATCGCATCGCCCGGAGTCATCACCCGCTTCTGGTCCCCGAGCGCCGCACCGCTGGGCCGGATTCCGGGCGTCACCAGGCGGAAGCCTTCTCCATGGGCCGCGCGCAGCGTGGCCACCTCGCGCGGTGAACAGACCACGCCGTCCAGTCCCGAGCCCTGGGCCAGCGCCGCAAGACGCTGGACGTTCTCCATGGGCGAGCCGGCCAGCCCGATCTCGGCGAGGTCCGCTTCGCTGTGGCTGGTGAGGACGGTGACGGCAATCAGCAGCGGCCGCCGGCCGCCGGCCTCCAGCGCCTCGCGCGCGGCCTCCATCATGGCCCGCCCGCCCAGGGCATGGACGTTCACCATCCACACGCCCAGGTCGGCGGCCGCGGCGCAGGCCCCGGCCACGGTGTTGGGAATGTCGTGGTACTTGAGATCCAGGAACACGTCGAAGCCGCCGTCCACCAGCCGCCGCACCAGCTCGGGACCGGCGCGGGTGAACAGCTCCTTGCCCACCTTCACCCGGCAGCGCGCCGGGTCCAGGCGCTCCACCAGCGCCAGCGCGGCGTCAGCGGAAGGATAGTCGAGGGCGACGATGACACGGGGATCGTTCGTATTCTGCATTCCAGGCTCCGTTGGATGTGAATTCACCACGAAGGCACGAAGGGCACGAAGAAAGGACTTTTTCTACAGATGACACAGATTACGCAGATTGGTTTTCAACAACCGGCCGCTTCTGAGTGCAGCGGCACCGGTGGTCCCGGCCAGGCACCAGCTCAGCTCTCGCCGACTCTATGGCGACACCGGTTGCAGAACCGCGGCAGAGGCGAAACCGTAAAAAAATCTGCGCAATCTGTGGTTAAACAGGTCTTTTGCTTTTCTTCGTGCCCTTCGTGCCTTCGTGGTGAATATTGTTTTTTTCCGACTGTACTACTCGCCCACCACGCCGTGGATGGGCTTGACGGTGTTCCACTGCTTGCAGCTCGGGCACTGCCAGTGCAGGGAGCGGCCGGAGAAGCCGCAGGAGCGGCAGCGGTAGACGGGCTCATTCTCCAGCAGCTTGGTGGTGAGATCCTTGAGAATGGTCAGGCTCTCCTGCGCGGCGCCCTCGGTGTGGGCGAGGTGGAGCTGGATCAGCCGATCGAGGCCCCGCACGGAGGGACGCTGGCGCAGCTGCTCGATGATGAACTCGGCCGCCTCCTCGTCGCCGTGCTCCTGGCTCAGGAGATCCGCCAGCGACAGCATCACCGAGATCCCGCCATGGGAGGTGAGGCAGTGGTGGAGGAAGGCGATGAGCTCGCTGCGGCTGCCGGTATGGCCATAGCACTGCTTGAGCAGGGGCAGCGTTTCGGGCAGGAAGTCCGGATCCTGGGACTCGACCCCGGTCAGCGCCTCGATGGCCTCGCGCCAGCGCCCCTCGGCGGCGGCGATGCGGCCCACGATGAGACTGCCGCGCACGCCTTTCGGGTCGGTCCTGAGCGCCTGTTCGGCCAGCTCTCCGGCCTCCCCGCGCCGGGCACGATTCCAGGCCGACTCGGCCAGTTCGCAGTAGAACTGGGCGATCTCGGCATTCATGGGCTCGCCGGTCGCGCTCTCGAGGCGCCGGGCGATGGAGATGGCTCGCTCCCAGTCCTTCTCCTGCTGGTAGATCACCAGCAGGTGCCGGAGCCCCGCCACGGGATGCTCGTTGAGCTCCACCAGCTCCAGGAACAGGCTCTCGGCCCGGTCCAGCAGCCCGGCCCGCATGTAGTCCTGGGCCAGCTCGAGCAGGGCCATCGAGCGCTGCTCGCTGTCCAGGTTGTTGCGCGCGACCAGGTTCTGGTGGATGCGGATGGCCCGATCCACTTCGCCCCGCTGGCGGAACAGGTTGCCGAGCGCCAGGTGCATCTCGACGGTGTCGGGGTCCACCTCCAGCATCTTCACGAACACCTCGATGGCCTTGTCGGGCTGTTCGTTGAGCAGGTAGTTCAGACCGCGGAAATAGTCCGAGGAGAAGCCCACCGGCTGGCGTCTGGTCACGCGCCTGCGCAGGCTGTGGACGGCCGCGAACCAGCCAGCCGCGGCCGCCAGGGGCAGAAGCAGGAACAACAGTGGGTTCATTGTCTGTCCAGGCCCCCTGGGAACCGGGGGCATCCATCCGCCAGTCGGAAACTCACTGACCTGTGACCCGGCATGACCGCGTGCAGCCGCTCAGCCGGATTCCGGGTGCATTCGCGTTGCCTCAGTCGAGGCACCGCGGCGCAGTCTTCTGCTAATCACTTCAGTGGCCGGGAGACCGCGAAGCGGGCCGCTCCCGACCGGCGGTCACCTCGCACGGGCCGCCCTGTCATCCGGCAATGCTGACAAAAAAGGCGGTATGAACACAAGGTCCATACCGCCCGTTGTGCTCACCGAGAGCCGCGGTCGGATCAGCTGTCGGATCCTCCGTTGACCCGCTCACGCAACTCCTTGCCCGGCTTGAAGTGGGGGACATACTTCCCGGACAAAGCCACCGCCTCGCCGGTCTTCGGATTGCGGCCGATACGGGGCGGACGGTAATGCAGCGAGAAGCTGCCGAATCCGCGGATCTCGATGCGCTCCCCAGTGGCCAGCGAGTTGGCCATCTGATCGAGGAGACTCTTCACCGACAGCTCCACGTCCTTGTAGGAGAGCTGGGCCTGCTTCTGTGCCAATCGTTCAATCAGTTCGGACTTCGTCATCACGCTCGCCTAGCAACCAGTAAATTGGAACCTGGAACGGCCGGGGCGGCGGACGCGGTTGCTCGCGTCCGTCACCCCTCCGGTCCGGGCTCAGTCCTTGTTGTTTTCCATCTGCTCCTTGAGCAGATCACCGAGCGTCGGGTTGGCTGCGGCCTGGTTCATGCGGCTGCTGTAGTCGCTGAGGGCCTCTGCCTCCTCGTCGGTGTCCTTGGCCTTGATGGACAGGGCAATGGAGCGGTTCTTCCGGTCGAGACCGACGAACTTGGCCTCCACCTCGTCACCCACCTTGAGCAGGGCGCGGGCATCGTCCACGCGCTCGCGGGAGAGCTCGGAGGCGCGCAGATAACCCTCGACGCCGTCGCCCAGGTCAATCACCGCACCCTTGTTGTCCACCTCGGTGACCACGCCGTTGACGAAGGTGCCCTTGGGGTGATCAGCCAGGTACTGGGAGAAGGGATCCTGCTCCAGCTGCTTGATGCCCAGCGAAATGCGCTCGCGCTCCGGGTCCACGGACAGGACCACGGTGTCGATCTCCTGGCCCTTCTTGTAGTCGCGGATGGCTTCCTCGCCGGGCATGTTCCAGGAGATGTCGGAGAGGTGCACCAGGCCGTCGATACCGCCGTCCAGACCGATGAAGATGCCGAAGTCGGTGATGGACTTGATCTTGCCGGAGATGCGGTCGTTCTTGTTGTGGATGGCGGCGAAGGTCTCCCAGGGGTTGGCCTGGCACTGCTTCAGGCCCAGCGAGATGCGGCGGCGCTCCTCGTCGATGTCGAGGACCATCACTTCCACCTCGTCGCCCACCTGCACAACCTTGGAGGGGTGGATGTTCTTGTTGGTCCAGTCCATCTCGGAGACGTGCACCAGACCCTCGACGCCCTCCTCGATCTCCACGAAGCAGCCGTAATCGGTGATGTTGGTGACCTTGCCGAACAGGCGGGTGCTCTCGGGGTAGCGGCGGGAGATATCCACCCACGGATCCTCGCCCAGCTGCTTGAGGCCGAGGGAGACGCGGTTGCGCTCGCGATCGAACTTCAGCACCTTGACTTCGATCTCGTCGCCCACGTTCACCACTTCGCTCGGATGCTTGACGCGCTTCCAGGCCATGTCGGTGATGTGCAGCAGGCCGTCGATGCCGCCCAGGTCCACGAACGCGCCGTAGTCGGTGAGGTTCTTGACCACGCCCTTGATGACCTCGCCTTCCTGCAGGTTGGCGAGCAGCGCCTCGCGCTCGGCGCTGGTCTCGGCCTCGAGCACCGCGCGGCGGGAGACCACCACGTTGTTGCGCTTGCGGTCCAGCTTGATGACCTTGAAATCGAGATCCTTGCCTTCCAGGTAGGCAACGTCGCGCACGGGGCGGACGTCCACCAGGGAGCCGGGGAGGAAGGCACGGATGCCGGAGACGTCGACCGTGAAGCCGCCCTTGACCTTGCCGGTGAGCATACCGGAGACGGTCTCCTCCTTGTCGAACGCGCTCTCGAGAACGTTCCAGGAGTGGTGGCGCTTGGCCTTTTCACGGGACAGGCGGGTGGCGCCGAAGCCGTCTTCGACCGCCTCGAGGGCCACGTCGACCTCGTCACCCACCTGGACTTCAAGCTCGCCCTGCTCGTTGTAGAACTGCTCGGTGGGAATGACGCCCTCGGACTTCAGACCGGCGTTGACGGTGACGGCCTCGCTGTTGATGGCCACCACGATGCCCTTCACGATGGTGCCGGGCTTCATCTCGGTCTTGGCCAGGCTCTCTTCAAACAGTTCCGCAAAACTTTCAGACATTGAAATTAACCCCTGACGGAAAATGGCGCGTGCTCCGGCTCACCGACACCCGCTCTTCCGTCGCTCACGTTGTTGTGCGCATGCGCGCATGGTTGATGTAAATCCGGCCCCCACCCGGGAACCGGACCGCCTCACTGCACTGCTTCGCCGCCTTCGAGCCCCGCATCGCGTACCGCCAGCAGGACCCTGTCGAGCACCTGTTCGATACCCACGCCGGTGGTATCCACCACCAGCGCGTCCGGGGCCGGCCGCAATGGCGCCACGGCGCGCTCGCTGTCACGCGCGTCCCGGGCGGCGATCTCCTCTAAAAGGCTGGAAAGATTAGCATCGATTCCTTTTTCCTTCAACTGGTTATAACGCCTCTGCGCACGTTCCCCGGGACTGGCGGTGAGGAATATCTTCACCTGGGCATCGGGAAACACCACCGTGCCCATGTCCCGACCGTCCGCCACCAGCCCCGGAATCTCGCGGAAAGCCCGCTGGCGCTGGAGCAGGGCGGCGCGAACGGCCGGCAAGGACGCCACCCTGGAGGCGTCGTTGCCGGCCGTTTCGGTGCGGATCAGATCGCTCACGTCCTCGCCCTCGAGGATGACCCGCGGGGGCTCGCCCGGTCCGCCGGCCACGAACTGGACGTCCAGGTGGGCGGCCAGCACCTCCAGCGCCGCCTCGTTGTCGAGCGCGACGCTGTGGTGCCTGGCGGCCAGCGCCAGCAGCCGGTACAGGGCGCCCGAGTCGAGAAAGTGCCAGCCCAGCCGGGTGGCCAGCAGCTGGCTGATGGTGCCCTTGCCGGCGCCGCCGGGCCCGTCGATGGTGATCACCGGTGCCGTCATGCGCCCTCGCCCCCCTCGGCCGTGACCGCCAGCCCCGCGGCGGCGGCGATGCGGACGAACCCGGGAAAGGAGGTGGCCACGTTCTCGCAGTTGCGTATGGTGATGGTCCCGCCGGCATGCAGCCCGGCCATGGCGAAGGCCATGGCGATGCGGTGATCGCCGTGGCTGTCCACCTCGCCGCCGCCCATGGCACCGCCCTCGATGATCATTCCGTCGGGGGTGGGCGTGGCGGCGACGCCGAGCGCCTGCAGGCCGTCGGCCATCACCTGGATGCGGTCGCTCTCCTTGACCCGGAGCTCCTCGGCGCCGGTGAGCACGGTCCGCCCCTCGGCGGCGGCGGCGGCCACGAACAGCGCCGGGAACTCGTCGATGGCGAGCGGCACCTGGCCGGGCGGGATATGGATGCCGTGCAGGCGCGAGGAGCGGACGCGGATGTCCACCACCGGCTCGCCGCCCACCTCGCGCTCGTTCTCGAGGCTGATGTCGGCGCCCATCTCCCGCAGGATATGGATGATGCCGGTACGGGTCGGGTTCATGCCCACGTGCTCGAGCAGCAGGTTGGAACCGGGCGCGATGCTCGCGCCCACCAGGAAGAAGGCCGCCGAGGAGATGTCGGCCGGGACCTCGATGTCGGCCGCCACCAGGTGGCCGCCGCCATGGAGACAGACCTGCGGACCGGCGCGCTCGACGCTGTAGCCCAGCCCGCCGAGCATGCGCTCGGTATGATCGCGGGTCGGGGCCGGCTCGGTGACGCAGGTATAGCCGTGGGCGTAGAGGCCCGCCAGCAGCAGCGCCGATTTCACCTGGGCGCTCGCCACCGGGAGCCGGTAGTCGATGCCGTGGAGCATGCGCGTTCCGCGGATGGCCAGCGGCGGGCGGCCGCCCTCGGCGGTCTCCACCGTGGCGCCCATCAGCCGCAGCGGCTCGGCCACCCGACCCATCGGCCGCTTGCGCAGCGAGGCGTCGCCGGTCAGGACGGAGTCGAAGGGCTGGCCGGCCAGCAGGCCGCAGAGCAGGCGCATGGAAGTGCCTGAATTGCCCAGATCGAGCGGCTCGCGCGGGGGCATGAGGCCGTGCACGCCCACCCCGTGGATGCGCACCAGCCCCTCCCGGGGCCCCTCGATCTCCACGCCCATGGCGCGGAAGGCGGCGATGGTGGCCAGGCAGTCCTCGCCCTCGAGGAATCCGGTCACGGTGGTGATCCCCTCGGCCAGGGCGCCCAGCATGATGGCCCGGTGGGAGATGGACTTGTCGCCGGGGACGCGGACCCGTCCGGTCAGGGCGCCGCCCGGCTGAACACGGATCGTGGCAGGTATATTGGTCATGGCTGCTCGATGAAGATGGTGGAGAAGTGGTCCCGTGCCCGCTTGGCGCGCTGGAACACGGCTTTCACGTACTCCCCGTCGCCGCGATCGATGGCCGCGCGCAGGGTATCGAGGTCCTCCTCCAGGCGCGTCAGCACGCCGAGGATCGCCTCGCGGTTGGCGAAACAGATGTCGTGCCACATCACCGGGTCGGAGGAGGCGATGCGGGTGAAATCCCGGAACCCGCCGGCAGCGTAGCGGAAGATCTCCCAGCTGTCGTCCATGCGCGCCAGGGTGTCCACCAGGGTGAATGCCAGCAGGTGCGGCAGATGGCTGGTGGCGGCCAGCACCTCGTCGTGATGGGCCACCGGCATCACCACCACCTCCGCGCCGGTGTCCCGCCACAGGGTGCGCACCCGTTCCAGCGCCGCCGGCGATGTTTCGGGCAGGGGGGTCAGGATCACCTTGCGCCCCCGGAACAGGGTCGGAAATGCCGCCCCCACCCCGCTCTTCTCGGTTCCGGCGATGGGATGGGCGGGAACGAAGCCGGGCGGGAGGCTGGACCACACCGACCGGGCCGCCGTCACCACGCTGGCCTTGGTGCTGCCCACGTCGGTGATCACCGCCCCGGGATCGAGGTGCGGGGCGATGGCGGCGAACACCGCTTCCATGGCCCCCACCGGCACCGCCACCACCACCGTATCGGCCCCGGCCACGGCCCGCGCGGGCTCGACCTCGGCGCGATCGATGATCCCCAGCGCCAGCGCCTCCTCCAGCGCCGACCCGTCCCGGTCGCAGCCCACGATCTCGCCCCGGAAGCCGGCCTGCCGCTGCGCCAGCGCCAGGCAGCCGCCGATGAGACCCACGCCGATGATGCAGAGTTTATCCATTGGGGTCTTTTTTATTCTCCGCAGATTACGCAGATTGCGCAGATTGCGCAGATTTATTCACGTCGTTTCCCGTGCGGCCACCAGAAACCAAGGTTGACCTGGACACCCGTGACCGAACATGAACCCCCTCGGAATCACACACTGTTTCGCGACCCCCATCGGGCATACGCAAGACGCTTAAAGACAGCTGATCGAATCTGTGTAATCTGCGTAATCTGTGGATAAGAAGTCTTCTTTTCAGTGTTCGTGCTCACCACATCAGCTGCCGAGCACCTTTTCCAGTGCCCGGATGAAGCGCCGGTTCTCCTCCGGCAGGCCGATGGTGACGCGCAGGTGGTTGGGCATGCCGTAGCCGCCCACCGGCCGGACGATGACCCCCTCGCGCAGCAGCGCCTCGAACAGCGGCCCCGCCGGGCGGTCCGTGTCCACGCTGATGAAGTTGCCCTTCGAGGGAATCCATGCCAGCCCCAGGCGGCGGAACTCGCCCTCGAGCCAGGCCATGCCGTCGCGGTTGAGCGCCACGCTGCGGGCGATGTGCTCGCGATCGTCCAGGGCCGCCGCCGCGGCGGCCAGCGCCACGCTGTTGACGTTGAACGGCTGGCGCACCCGGTTGAGAAGATCCGCCACCTTCGGATGGGACAGCGCATAACCCACCCGCAGGCCCGCCAGGCCGTAGGCCTTGGAGAAGGTCCGGGTCACCACCAGGTTGGGATAGCGGCCCACCCAGTCCGCGGCGCTCTCCCCGCCCTCCAGGTACTCGGTGTAGGCCTCGTCGACCACCACGATCACCTGCTCCGGCACGCCGGCCACGAACCGTTCCAGGGCATCGGCCCCGAGCCAGGTGCCGGTGGGGTTGTTGGGATTGGCGATGAACACCAGCCGGGTGGCCGGGGTGATGGCCGCGGCCATGGCCTCCAGGTCATGGCCCCAGTCCAGCGCCGGGGTCACCACCGCGCGCGCGCCGATGGCCTGGGTCACGATGGGATAGACGGCGAAGGCGTGGGCGGAGAAGACCGATTCGTGCTCGGGGGTGAGAAAGGCCCGCGCGAGCAGTTCCAGCACGTCGTTGGAACCGTTGCCCAGGGTGATGCGGTCCATCTCCAGTCCGTGCCGGGCGGCGATCTTCTGCTTCAGCGTGAAGCCGTTGCCGTCCGGGTACCACTGCAGGCCGGCGGCCAGGGCCCGGCTTGCGGCCTCGCGCGCGAGCGGACCGGCGCCCAGAGGGTTCTCGTTGCTGGCCAGCTTGACGATATCGCGGATGCCCAGCTCCCGCTCCAGCTCCTCGATGGGCTTGCCCGGCTGGTAGGGATGCAGGCCGCGCACACCGGGTGCGGCCAGGGCCAGAAAGTCGCAGCTCATTACTGGAATCTCGTTGGTCGTTGGGAATCGGGTGCGTTAGCGCGTTAGTGCGTTAGTGCGTTAGTGCGTTAGTGCGAAAAAGCCCCGGCTTTGCGCAACTCGCCCTGTCTCTGATCAATCAAGACTTTCACGTCATCCCCCCCGGCTACCGCTCCCGCACTCCCGCACTCCCGCACTCCCGCACTCCCGCACTCCCGCACTCCCGCACTCCCGCACTCCCGCACTCCCGCATTCACGCACTCCCGCATTCACGCATTCACGCATTCACGCATTCACGCATTCACGCATTCACGCATTCACGCATTCACGCACTCACGCACTCACGCACTCACGCAGACTCACATCACCGCCATCGGATAGGAGCCCAGCACCTTCAGCAGCGTGGACACCTCGTCCAGTTCGCCCAGCGCCTTGGCCACCTGGGCGTCCTCGGCATGCCCCAGGATGTCGATGAAGAAGACGTAGTCCCACATGCCCCGGCGCGAGGGCCGCGACTCGATGCGGGTCATGCTGATCTGGTGGCGGAACAGGGGGTCCAGCAGCCGGTAGAGCGCGCCCGGCTTGTTCGGCGCCGAGATGAGCAGGCTGGTCTTGTCCTTGCCGCTGGGTCCGGGCGACTGCTTGCCGATGATGAGGAAGCGGGTGGTGTTGTCCGGTTCGTCCTCGATATTGCGCACCAGGGCGGGGAGCTCGTAGCGCTCGGCGGCCAGGTCGCCGGCAATGGCGGCCACGCCCCCCTCCTCCACCGCGGCGCGGCGGGCGGCTTCGGCGTTGCTGCTCACGTCGATGCGCTCCACCCGGGGCAGGTGGGCATCGAGCCACTCGCGGCACTGGGCGAGGGACTGCTGGTGGGAATAGACCCGGCGGATGCGATCGATATCCGGCTCCCGGGAGAGGAGGTGGTGGTGGATGCGCTGCTCCACCTCGCCGCAAATCTGCAGCGGCGAGTTCATGAAGGTGTCGAGGGTATGGTTCACCACGCCCTCGGTGGAGTTCTCCACCGGCACCACGCCGTAGTGGGCGTTGCCCGATTCCACCTCGCGGAACACCTCGTCGATGGCGCCAAGCGGGACGCTGATGACGGAGTGGCCGAAATGCTTGAGCGCCGCGGCCTGGGTGAAGGTTCCCTCGGGACCCAGGTAGGCGATCTTCATGGGCTGCTCGAGCGCCAGGCAGGCGGACATGATCTCGCGGAACAGCCGCGCCACCTCCTCCGCCGAGAGCGGACCGGCGTTGCGGTCCAGGATCCGGCGCAGCACCTGGGCCTCGCGCTCGGGCCGGTAGAAGAACACCTTGCCGCCGGTGCCGGAGCGCTCCTTGATGTGCGCCACGGCCTGGGCGCACCTGGCCCGTTCGTTGATGAGCGTCTGGAGCTCCTGGTCCAGCGCATCGATGCGCTGGCGGATGTCCTCCAGCTGCTGCTGCTCGTCGTTCATCTGGCTTCGGACTCGTGCTCGGGAACGGTCCCGGGTATGAGGCGGACCGCGAGCACCCCGCTGATGGCGCCGATGCGCTCCAGCACCGCGGCGGAGACTTCGTTGTCCACGTCGATCAGGGTGTAGGCTACCTCCCCCCGGGACTTGTTCAGCATGTCGATGATGTTGAGCCCCGCCTCCGCCAGCGCCGTGGAAATCTGTCCCACCATGTTGGGGGTATTGGCGTTGGCGATGCCGAGCCGCACGCCCCCGTTGCGGGGCATGGAGACCTCGGGGAAGTTCACCGAGTTGTGGATGTTGCCGTTCTCGAGGTAGTCGCGCACCTGGTCGACCACCATCACCGCGCAGTTCTCCTCCGCCTCCCGGGTCGATGCGCCCAGGTGCGGCAGGGTCACCACCCGCGGGTGGTTCTTGAGCAGGTTGGTGGGAAAGTCGCAGATATAGGCATAGGCCCGCCCGCTGTCCAGGGCCTCCACCATCGCCTCGTCGTCCACGATGCCCTGGCGCGAGAAGTTGAGGATCACCACCTCCTCGCGCATGCGCCGCAGCCGCTGGGCGCTGATGAGGCCGCGGGTGCCCTCCACCAGCGGTACATGCAGGGTGATGAAATCGCTGCGGGCGAACAGGTCGTCGACGCTGGTGGCCTGCTGGACCTGGGAGGAGAGCTGCCAGGCCCGCTGCACCGTGATGTCGGGGTCGAAGCCCACCACGTTCATGCCCAGTGCCAGCGCCGCGTTGGCCACCTTCACGCCGATGGCGCCCAGCCCCACCACGCCCAGGGTCCGCCCCGGCAGCTCGAAGCCGGCGAAGTTCTTCTTCCCGGCCTCGGTCTGCCGGTGCAGGGTCTCGTCGTCGCCCTCCAGGCCGCGGGCGAAGTCCCAGGACTGGACGATGTTGCGGGCGCCCAGCAGCATCCCGGCGATCACCAGCTCCTTGACGGCGTTGGCATTGGCGCCGGGCGCGTTGAAGACGGGGATTCCGCGCTGGCTGAGCTCCGCGACGGGGATATTGTTCACCCCGGCGCCGGCCCGGCCCACCGCCTTGAGCGTATCCGGGAGCGCCATGCCGTGCATGGCGTGTGAACGCACCAGGATGGCGTCGGGATGCTGGAACTCGGAGGCCACCTCGTAGCGGTCGCGCGGCAGCCGCTCCAGCCCGGCCAGGGCAATATTGTTCAGCGTCAGTATCTTGTACACGGCGCATATCCCCTTCGTGCATTCAGCGCCCCACGTTCTGTGCGGGGGCGCCCGTGTTACCTCGTGAGTGCGTCAGTGCGTGAGTGCGCAAAGGCTTCCCCGCATTCACGCATTCACGCATTCACGCATTCACGCTCTTCACCCATGCTTGCGCTCGAACTCGGCCATGAAGGCCACCAGCGCGTCCACGCCCTCCTCCGGCATGGCGTTGTAGATGCTGGCGCGCATGCCGCCCACGGAGCGATGGCCCTTGAGCGTGACCAGCCCCTCGGACTTGGCTTCGCTGAGGAAGGTGGCATCGAGCTCCGGGTTGGCCAGGGTGAAGGGCACGTTCATCCACGAACGGCAGGCCGGGTCCACCGGGTTGGCATAGAAGTCCGAGCCGTCGATGGCGGCATAGAGCTTGCCGGCCTTGCGCTGGTTGATGGCGCCCATCGCCTCCAGCCCGCCGAGATCCTTGATCCACTCGAACACCAGCCCCGCGAGGTACCAGCCGTAGGTGGGCGGGGTGTTGTACATGGACTCGTTATCGGCATGGGTCCGGTAGTCGAACATGGTGGGCGTGCCGGCCAGCGGCTCGGCGAGCAGGTCCTCGCGCACGATGACCACCGTCAGGCCGGCGGGACCGATGTTCTTCTGCGCCCCGGCATAGATGATGCCGTAGCGGGAGACGTCCACCGGCCGCGAAAGAATGGTGGAGGACATGTCCGCCACCAGCGGCACCGTGCCGGTATCGGGCACCCAGTGGAACTCCACGCCGCCGATGGTCTCGTTGGGCGTGTAGTGGACGTAGGCCGCGCCGGAGTCCAGCTGCCAGGCGTCGAATGCCGGAACGGTGTTGAACTTCTCCGCCTCGGAGCTGGCCGCGATGTTGACCGTTCCGTAGCGCCTGGCCTCGGCGATGGCCTTCTTCGACCAGGCTCCCGTATTCACGTAATCGGCCCGTCCGGCAGCGCCGAGGAGATTCATGGGCACCATCGCGAACTGGCTGGAGGCGCCGCCCTGGAGGAACAGCACCTTGTAGTTGGCGGGAATGGCCATCAACTCGCGCAGATCCGCCTCCGCCCTGGTGGCGATGGACATGAACTCCTTGCCGCGATGGCTCATCTCCATCACCGACATGCCGCTTCCCTGCCAGTCGAGCATCTCCGTGCGCGCCCGCTCCAGAACCGCCTCGGGCAGCATCGCCGGACCCGCGCTGAAGTTGTACACCCGTGCCATCGCCTTCTCCCCTGTGGTTGACTCAACGCCGGGGTGCCGACCGCCAACTGCCGCCGGCTCCAGCCCGGCCCTCCCGATGAACCCTGTCGCGATCAATCGTCCCCGGCGCCGCTCTCTCCGCCCGCGCCGGTATCCGCCGCGGCATCCTCCGCATCCGCCTCTTCCGACGTCTCGGCATCGCCGATATCCGCCTCGGCGATGCGCTCCAGGCCCACCAGATTCTCCTCCTCGGCCAGGCGGATGAGGGTCACGCCCTGGGTATTGCGGCCCAGCCTGGAGACCCCGGCCACCGGCGTGCGCACCAGGGTGCCCTGGTCGCTGATGAGCATGATCTCGTCATCGTCGTTCACCTGCACCGCGCCCACCACGGCGCCGTTGCGCTCGCTGGTCTGGATGGAGATGACGCCCTGGCCGCCGCGGCCGTAGGTGGGATACTCCTCCACCGCCGTGCGCTTGCCGTAGCCGTTCTCGGTGGCGGTGAGAACACAGCCGCCCGGCTGGGCGATGATGAGGGAGATGATCCGCGCCCCCGGGGGCAGGCGCATGCCGCGCACGCCGCGGGCGACCCGCCCCATGGCGCGCACGTCGCGCTCGGAGAAGCGGATCGCCTTGCCGGCGTCGCTGAACAGCATCACGTCGCGCTCGCCGTCGGTGATGTCCACGCCCACCAGTGCGTCGCCCTCGTTCAGGTCCAGGGCGATGATGCCGCTGCTGCGCGGGCGGGAGAAATCGGTCAGCGGGGTCTTCTTGACCGTGCCGCCGGCGGTGGCCATGAACACGCAGAGCCCCTCCTCGTACTCGCGCACGGGCAGGATGGCGGTGATGCGCTCCCCTTCGGTGAGGGGCAGCAGGTTGACCAGCGGCTTGCCGCGGGCGCCGCGGCCGGCCTGGGGCAGCTGGTAGACCTTGAGCCAGTAGACCTTCCCCGCGCTGGAGAAGCAGAGGATGGTGTCGTGGGTGTTGGCGATGAGCAGGCGGTCGACGAAATCCTCGTCCTTCACCGCCGTCGCGCTCTTGCCCCGGCCGCCCCGGCGCTGGGCGCGGTAGTCGGCCAGCGGCTGCGCCTTGGCATAGCCGGTGTGGGACAGGGTCACCACCACGTCCTCCTCGCTGATCAGGTCCTCCAGCGTGAGGTCGAGCTGGGATTCCAGGATCTCGGTGCGGCGGGTATCGGCGTACTGGTCCCGGATCTGGGTGAGCTCCCCGCGAATCACCTCCAGCAGCCGCACGGTGCTGCCCAGGATGCCGAGCAGATCCTGGATGGCGTCGAGCAGATCCTTGTACTCGTTGACGATCTTGTCCTGCTCCAGCCCGGTCAGGCGGTGCAGGCGCAGGTCCAGGATGGCCTGGGCCTGGGCCTCGGAGAGGCGGTAGCCGTCCGGCTGCAGACCGAATTCCGCGGCCAGGTCCTCGGGGCGGGAGGCCGCGGCGCCGCTGCGCTCCAGCATGGCCAGCACCGGACCCGGCGCCCAGGCCTGCGCCATCAGGCCCGTCTTCGCCTCGGCCGGGCTGGGCGCGGCCTTGATCAGGGCGATGATGGGATCGATGTTGGCCAGGGCCACCGCCAGGCCTTCCAGGATGTGGGCGCGATCCCGCGCCTTGCGCAGATCGTAGAGGGTGCGGCGGGTCACCACCTCGCGGCGGTGGCGCAGGAACGCCTCCAGCAGGTCCTTGAGGTTGAGCAGCCGCGGCTGGCCGTCGGCCAGGGCCACGATGTTGATGCCGAACACGGTCTGCAGCTGGGTATGGGCGAAGAGGTTGTTGAGCACCACCTCTCCCATCTCGCCGCGCTTGAGCTCGATGACCACGCGCATACCGTCCTTGTCGGACTCGTCGCGCAGCTCCGAGATGCCCTCCAGTTTCTTCTCCTTGACCAGTTCGGCGATCTTCTCGATCAGCCGGGCCTTGTTCACCTGGTAGGGAAGCTCGGTGATGATGATGGTCTGGCGGCCGGTCCCCGGGTCGGTCTCGATGGCGGCGCGTCCGCGCACGTAGATGCGGCCCCGGCCGGTGCGGTAGGCCTCGACGATGCCGCGGCGGCCGTTGATGATGGCCCCGGTGGGGAAATCGGGCCCCGGCAGGTAGCCCATCAGGTCGTCCACGGTCAGGTCCGGGTCGTCGATGAGCGCCACGCAGGCGTCCACCACCTCGCCCAGGTTGTGGGGCGGGATATTGGTGGCCATGCCCACCGCGATGCCCGCCGCGCCGTTGACCAGCAGGTTCGGCACCCGGGTGGGAAAGACCGAGGGCTCCTTCTCGGTCTCGTCGTAGTTGGGGACGAAGTCGACGGTCTCCTTGTCGAGATCCGCCAGCAGCTCATGGGC
Organism: Thioalbus denitrificans; assembly: GCF_003337735.1. NCBI lineage: Bacteria > Pseudomonadati > Pseudomonadota > Gammaproteobacteria > Chromatiales > Ectothiorhodospiraceae > Thioalbus > Thioalbus denitrificans. The sequence goes on from NZ_QPJY01000004.1 coordinate 105,947, forward strand.
GATGCGCGCCATGCGCACCTCGGTGTAACGCATCGCCGCCGGGGCGTCGCCGTCAACCGAGCCGAAGTTGCCCTGGCCGTCCACCAGCATGTAGCGCAGGCTGAAGGGCTGGGCCATGCGCACGATGGTGTCATAGACCGCGGCGTCGCCGTGGGGATGGTACTTACCGATGACGTCACCCACCACGCGGGCCGACTTCTTGTAGGGCTTGTTCCAGTCGTTGCCCAGCTCGCTCATGGCGAACAGCACCCGCCGGTGCACGGGCTTGAGGCCGTCGCGCACATCCGGCAGGGCGCGGCCTACGATAACGCTCATGGCGTAGTCGAGGTAGGACTGTTTCAGCTCGTCCTCGATGTTGACAGGCAGAACTTCCCGGGCGATTTCAGCCATCCTGACGGTGTTCCCTTGCATGCCGGGGCGCGGCGTTCCCGCACCCCCATAATAAAGCGTTCAATGATACCACAAGGCTGCCGGCGGGTGCCTTCAAACCCCCATCATGGCGGCCATCCCGGCCCGGTCGGGGGAGCGCACCACGCCCCGCTCGGTGACGATGGCATCCACCAGCTCGGCGGGGGTGACATCGAAGACCGGATTCCAGGCCTGCACGCCAGGCGCGGCCACCCGCTGGCCGCCGAGACTGGCCACCTCCTCCCCGGCGCGCGTCTCGATGGGTATGGCCGCGCCATCGGGCACCGCCATGTCCACCGTGGAGGTGGGGGCCACCACCATGAACTTCACGCCGTGGTAGCGGGCCGCCACCGCCAGCTGGTAGGTGCCGATCTTGTTGGCCACGTCGCCGTTGGCGGCGATGCGGTCGGAGCCCACGATCACCCAGCCCACCTTGCCGGAACGCATCACCAGCGCCGCCGCGCTGTCGGCGATCAGGGTGGCGGGGATATGGTCGTGGACCAGCTCCCAGGCGGTGAGCCGCGCCCCCTGCAGCCAAGGCCGGGTCTCGTCGGCGAACACCTCGGTGATGCGACCCTCGGCGAAACCCTGGCGGATGACGCCCAGTGCGGTGCCGAACCCCCCGGTGGCCAGCGAGCCGGTGTTGCAGTGGGTCAGGACCCCGCAGGGGCCCTCGATGAGGGCGGCGCCCAGTTCGCCCATGCGGTGATTGGCGGCGATGTCCTCCTCGTGGATGCGCCGCGCCTCGTCGAGCAGGGCCGGCACCGGGTCACCCTCCAGCCCCGCCAGGCACCGCCCCATGCGCTCCAGCGCCCAGAACAGGTTGACCGCCGTGGGCCGCGCGGCGGCCAGGACCTCCAGGTCCGCCGCCACCGCCTCCCGCCAGCCGGCGGGGTCCTCGGCGTACCGGGCCCGGGCGGCCAGCACCACGCCATAGGCCGCCGCGATGCCGATGGCCGGCGCCCCGCGCACGGCCATGTCGCGAATCCCGGCGGCCACCTCCGCCGCCGTGGCCAGGTGCAGATAGGCCTCCGTGTGGGGCAGCAGGCGCTGGTCCAGCATCTCCACCGCCCCGTCCGTCCAGCGTACCGCCTGGATCGTCTCCTGGAACTTTTCCGCTGCGGGCATCCGTCCGGTTCCTCCCCTCATGCCGAATCCTCTGCAAAACCGCGTGATTTTCGCACATCCCCCCACCCGCACCAACTCGCCGCGGCCACAGAAAATCCCATGAGCCGCAGATTTCGCTGATTGACGCTGATTTCACCTTGCCCCCGGAAGCGCGCATCAGCAGAACCACAGGGCGGCACTGGCTCGCAGACACGCGACACCCAGTCCCCGGGAACCTGAATCAGGCACCACCCTGACCTTGTGCACAACCCGAATAATCCGCGCAAATCAACGTAATCTGCGGTTAGCCAGGTCTTTTCCTCGAACCCGGCGGGGCTGGTATCATGCCACCCCCTACCCGGATAGCGGAGCAAGACCCATGCAACCCCTGGTACTCGCCTCCACCTCGCCCTATCGGCGCGAACTGCTGGAACGGCTCGGCCTGCCGTTCACCACCGCCGCCCCGGAAGCGGACGAAACCCGCCATGGCGGCGAGAGCCCGGAGGCGCTGGTCCGGCGCCTGGCCGAGGCCAAGGCCCGCGCGGTGGCGGGACAGTTCCCCGACGCGCTGGTCATCGGATCGGACCAGGTGGCGGTGAACGGCGGCGAGGTGCTGGGCAAGCCGGGGGGATTCGAGCGGGCGGCCGAACAGCTGCGCCGGGCCTCGGGCCGGCGCGTCGGCTTCCTGACCGGGCTGTGCCTGCTGAACACCCGCACGAACCGGGCCCAGGTCACCCTGGAGACCTTCGGGGTGGTGTTCCGCCACCTGACCGATGCACAGATAACCCACTACCTGGAGCGCGAGCAGCCCTACAACTGCGCCGGCAGCTTCAAGTCGGAAGGCCTCGGCATCGCCCTGTTCGAACGCATGGAGGGGGACGACCCCAGCACCCTCATCGGCCTGCCCCTCATCCGCCTGGTGCGGATGCTGGAGGCCGAGGGCGTGGAGGTGGTCTGAAATCCGCCACGCAGACACATTGGAAAGTAAAAGACTTTATCCGCAGATTACACAGATTACGCAGATTTATTGGAGCCGATTCCGTGCTCCCTGCCAGAAATCCCACTCGGTGCAACGGGAGGGTTGTTCGCCGAGAGGTCATCTGTCTCTCCGGGCGATGTGATGCGCCCCAAGATGCCGCCTGTCAGGAAGAAATAATCTGCGTAATCTGCGGATATATTTACTCTTTTCCCGTCGCTGCGTGGAGGAGAAGCTCAGCGGGCCAGGAGGGCTCCCGGGGCGCCCTGGCTCCAGAGCAGGTTGGCCATGACCAGACCGAAGCGCTCCAGGAACTGGTCGATGAGATCCTTCTCCACGGTGAAGTCCACCAGCTTCTCCGCGCCGATGACCTCGCGGGCCACGTAGCCGGCGCTGCCGAGGCCGTCCACCAGCCCCAGGGCCAGGGCCTGCTCGCCGGACCAGAACAGGCCGCTGAACAGCTGCGGGTCGTCCTTGAGCCGGTCGCCGCGCCCCGCCTTCACGCTGTCGATGAACTGGGCGTGGATCTCCTCGAGCATGGTCCGGATATGGTCCGCCTCGACGGGATCGAGGGGGGTGAAGGGATCCAGCAGGGCCTTGTGCTCACCGGCGGTGAACAGCCGCCGCTCCACGCCGATCTTTTCCATGGCGTCCACGAAACCGAAGCTGTTCATGACCACGCCGATGGAGCCCACAAGGCTGGCCTTGTCGGCGTAGATGGCATCGGCCGCACTGGCGATGTAATAGCCGCCGGAGGCGCCCATGTCGGTAATCACCGCGTAGAGCTTCTTGCCCGGGTGCTGCTCCCGCAGGCGGCGGATCCCGTCATAGATCTCCCCCGCCTGGACCGCGCTGCCGCCCGGGCTGTTGATGCGCACGATGACCCCGGCCGCATGGCTGTCCTCGAAGGCGGCGCGCAGGGCGGTCATCACCCGCTCGGCGCTCGCGTCGGTCTCCTCGGCGATGAGACCCCGCACATCCACCAGCGCCGTGTAGCGCCCGGTGGGCATGGTCGGCACCTCCATGTCCCGCGGCCACCAGGCGACGAGAACCACGCTCAGGTAGAGAAAGCCCAGCAGCTTGAAGAAGTTGCCCCAGCGCCGGCGCCGCCGCGCCTCCACCAGGGAGGCGAAGGCCAACCGTTCGAGCAGATCCTCGCGGCTCTCCTGCCCCTCCGCCCTGCGCCGGAACCAGTTCCTGTCAGCCATGCCTTCTGTCCTCGGTTCTCTCGGATGGGCCAGTGGAGTGTTTCACGCCTGCGCCTTCCAGCCAGGAGGGCAGCTCGCCGATCGAGTCCAGGCAGTGCAGCGGAGCGTGGCGGCGCAGCCGGTCGCAGGAGTGCACCCCGTAGCTGACCGCCAGGGACGCCGCCCCCGCGTTGACCGCCATCTCCATGTCGTACTCGCTGTCGCCGATCATGAGCGTGTCCCGGGGATCGACTCCCGTGATCCGCATGATCTCCAGCAGCATCTGCGGATGGGGCTTGGAGCGGGTCTCGTCGGCGCAGCGGGTGACGTGGAAGCACGGGCCCAGGCCGGTTTCCTGCAGCACCCGGTCGAGCCCTCCCCGGCCCTTGCCGGTCGCCACGGCCAGGAAATAGCCCGCCTCGGCCAGCCTCTCCACCACCTCCCGCGCTCCCGGGAAGAGCGCCGAGGGGGTGGTGTCGGCCACCAGGTAGTGATGCCGGTAGCGTTCCACCAGCCGCTGCTGCAGCGCTTCGTCGCCGCCGGGATAGAGCCGGTCCATGGCCTCGCGCAGTCCCAGGCCGATGACGTTGCGCACCGCCTCGGCGCCCAGCGCGGGCAACCCCAGGTCGGCGAAGGCCGCCTCCATGCAGGCCACGATGCGGGCCTCGGAATCCATCAGGGTTCCGTCCCAGTCGAAGACCAGCAACTGATAGGGACCATTCATCGCTTCAATTTCTCCAACACCCGTTCCAGTTCCGGCGGCAGCGGCGCCTCGAGTTCCAGCGGCTCGCCCGTCTGCGGGTGCTGCAGCCGCAGCGCCGCGGCATGCAGGAACAGCCGCTTGAGACCCAGCTCCCGCAGGCGCCGGTTGAATTCCTCGTCACCATATTTCTCGTCCCCTGCCAGGGGATGCCCGAGGTGGGCCGCGTGCACCCGGATCTGGTGGGTGCGCCCGGTCTCGAGCCGCACCCTGACCAGGGTCGCCTCGCTGTAGCGGGCCACAGGCTCGAAATGACTCACCGACGACTTTCCTTCCCCGTCGACCCGCACCACCCGCTCACCCGACTTCAGCACATTCTTGCGCAGGGCGGCGTCAATCCGCCGCGCCCCGCCCGTCCAGGCGCCACGCACCAGGGCGAGATAGGTTTTCTCCACCCGCCCCTCGCGCAGCGCCTCGTGCAGCGCCCGCAGGGCGCTGCGCTTCTTGGCCACCATGAGGCAGCCGGACGTCTCCCGATCCAGGCGGTGGACCAGTTCGAGGAAACGGTACTCGGGATAGATGGACCGCAGCGCCTCGATGGCGCCGAAGCTCAGCCCGCTGCCGCCGTGCACCGCGAGCCCGGAGGGCTTGTCCAGCACCAGCAGGGCGGCATCCTCGTAGATAAGCGACTCCCGGATCCGCTGTACGGTTCCCTCCGCCGGTCGGACAGCGGCCGCGGGCGCGGCCGAGCGTACGGGCGGAATGCGGACCAGATCGCCGCTCTGCAGGCGGTACTCCGGTCGAATCCGCTTGCGGTTGACCCGCACCTCGCCCTTGCGCAGCAGGCGATAGAGATGGCTGCGGGGTACACCCTTGAGGCGGGTGGTGAGGAAGTTGTCGATGCGCTGGCCCTCCGCGCCCTCATCCACCTCGACCCACTCCACGCCGGGAGCTCTGGTATCTCGTTCCTGGATCATCCGCCCATGATACCAGCACTCCCCTCCCCGGCATTAAACACGGCCAAGATTGCACGGCCTTGACAAAGCCTGATATCTTATGCGCCATCCGCGCTTTCCAGGCCGGGCTTACCGCCCCGGAGCAGTCGTGGTGTGCATCCGCGGTTTCCGCTCCCTTCAGGGCCATAACCCTGCAGTGCATTCGGCAGGGGCCGGGATGTCAAAAATGGTTTTTCCTGCCGCCGGCGGCTGTGGTCGGCGGCAGCCTGTGCCATGTTGCCGGCGCGCACGCGAACCGGACCGGCACGGACTTTGGAGGCGTGCGTCTCCAGGAACGAAACGGAACAACCGCCGCGCGGAAGCACTCTTCCCGTTGCGAAGCGGCTGACCACACGGCCTCCCCTCCCGACGTTGCGCGGCTCGCTGTTACGCGCCCCGGCGGGCCCAAGGGCTGGCGCCGGGTGGTGGCTGCCGTCGGATTGCGATGGCGACCCGTTCCGTGGAATTCCTGCCGCACGCGGTCACATTCAATGGCGATCCCGCCGCAAGCGGTCGAGCGCCAACCGGACATAAAGATAACTCAATGAAAAGAATGCTGATAAACGCAACTCAGCAGGAAGAGTTGCGCGTGGCCCTGGTGGACGGGCAGAAACTCTACGACCTGGACATCGAACTCCGCTCCCGGGAGCAGAAAAAAGCCAACATCTACAAGGGACGCATCACCCGCGTCGAGCCCAGCCTCGAGGCGGCCTTTGTCGACTACGGGGCCGAACGTCACGGCTTCCTTCCCCTCAAGGAAGTGGAACGCAGCTACTTCCGCAAGACCCCGGAATCCGGCGGTCGCGTCAACATCCGGGACGTGCTCCAGGAAGGCCAGGAGCTGGTGGTCCAGATCGACAAGGAGGAGCGCGGCACCAAGGGTGCGGCCCTCACCACCTTCATCAGCCTCGCTGGCCGCTACCTGGTCCTGATGCCCAACAATCCCCGCGCCGGGGGCATCTCGCGCCGCATCGAGGGCGAGGACCGCACCGAGATGCGCGAGGCGATGAGCTCGCTGGAGATTCCTCCGGGCATGGGCCTCATCCTGCGCACCGCCGGCGTGGGCAAGAGCGCCGAGGAGCTGCAGTGGGACCTCGATTACCTGCTGCACCTGTGGGAGGCCATCAGCCAGGCCGCCAGCGACAAGAAGGCGCCGTTCCTGGTCTACCAGGAAAGCAACATCATCATCCGGGCCATCCGTGACTACCTGCGCAAGGACATCGGCGAGATCCTCATCGACGACGACGGGGTCTACCGGCAGGCGCAGGAGTTCATGCAGCAGGTGATGCCCCACAACCTGAGCAAGGTCAAGCGCTACACCGACTCCACCCCGCTGTTCACCCGCTTCCAGATCGAGAGCCAGATCGAGTCGGCATTCCAGCGCGAGGTGCGCCTGCCTTCGGGCGGCGCCATCGTCATCGATCACACCGAGGCGCTGGTATCCATCGATATCAACTCCGCCAAGGCCACCAAGGGTGGCGATATCGAGGAGACGGCGCTCAACACCAACCTGGAAGCCGCGGACGAGGTCGCCCGCCAGCTGCGCCTGCGCGATGTGGGCGGCCTGGTGGTCATCGACTTTATCGACATGACCCCGGCCCGCAACCAGCGCGAGGTGGAGAACCGGCTGCGCGATGCGCTGAAGGTGGATCGCGCCCGCGTGCAGGTCGGCCGCATCTCCCGCTTCGGCCTGCTGGAGATGTCACGCCAGCGCCTGCGCCCGTCGCTGGGCGAATCCAGCCACGTGGTCTGTCCCCGCTGCGAGGGTCAGGGCACCATCCGCAGCATCGAATCCCTCTCCCTGTCCATCATCCGCCTGGTCGAGGAAGAGGCGATGAAGGACAACACCGGTCAGGTGGTGGTCCAGGTGCCCGTGGAGGTGGGAACCTTCCTCCTCAACGAGAAGCGCGCCGCGGTGTCCCAGATCGAGGCGCACAACGGGATCCGCGTCCTGATACTGCCCAACCCCCACATGCACACGCCCCACTTCGAACTGGAGCGTACCCGCCGGGACGACAGCCAGGCCCAGGCACCGCTCACCCCGAGCCACCGCCTGATCAGCGAGCCGGAGGCACCAAGCCTCCCCGCCGCCGCCGGCAGCCGCGCGACGGCCGATGAGCCCGCCGTGAAGACCGTGGCGCCGCCCATGCCGGCCCCCGCACCGGCGCCGCAGAGCGAGGCGCCGGCCACGCAGCCCGGGGAGACCCGGACCCATCCCAGCGGTGGTTTCATCCGCCGTTTCTGGTCGAGCCTGTTCGGCGGCACCGAAGAGGAAGCCGCCGCGGAAGGCGCCACCACCGGGGAGCCGGCGGCAAAACCGCGCCCGGCTCCGGCCAGGGCACGGGCTGCGGACACCGACGAACCCCGGAGCCGCGGCGGGCGTGAGCGTGGCGGAAACGGCGGCCGGGAGCGTGCCTCCGGCCGCGGGCGCAGCGGCGGAGAACGCCAGGAAACCGGGGAGCGGGGTGAGCGCGGCCGTCGTGGACGTACGGCAGAAGGCCGCGGCGGACAGGAGGCCGCGCCGTCCCCCGCGGAGCGGAAGACCGCCCAGGGCGACAAGCCCGCAGTCCCGGCCAGGGCCGACGAGAGCGGCGACGAGTCCCGCAGTGATTCGCGCAGCGGTGCCCGTCGTGGCCGCCGGGGCGGCCGTCGTCGGCGCCGTTCGGACAGTGGCGAGGGCGCTACGGAGCAGCAGGCCGGCGCGACGAACAATGCCGGCGTTGACGCGGAGACCCGTGAACGGCCCTCCGCCCAGCCCGGGAAGAAGCCCAACGAGGAACCCGCTCGCGGCGGCGCCCCCAGCACCGACTCCGGGAGTACCGAGGGGAAGGCGGGCCAGGACCGGCCCGAGGACGGAGAAGGCGGGGAGCGTCCGTCCCGACGCCGTTCCCGGCGCCGGCCCCAGGATCGGAGACGCGACGAGAGCGGCCAGGGCGGACCGGGAGAGGGTTCGACCGAGGGCTCCGTACCGCGTACGGCCTCCGAAACGGCTGATCACAGCCCGCCGGGCCGGGAACCGGCGGAGAATCGTACGCCCGCAGCCGACATCCCGCCTGTAGGCGAGCCCCGCTCCACGACCCCGGTTGCCCCGGCGCCTGCCGCCCCGGTTCCGGCGGAGTCCAGGCCCGCGGCTCCGGCCCCCGCGGCTCCGGCCCCGGCCGCACCGGCTCCGGCCCCCGCGGCACCGAAGCCCGCCGCCCCGGCGCCTGCCGCCCCGGCTCCGGCGGAGTCCAGGCCCGCGGCTCCGGCCCCGGCCGCACCGGCTCCGGCCCCCGCGGCGCCGAAGCCCACCGCTCCGGCGCCTTCCGCCCCGGCTCCGGCGGAGTCCGGGCCCGCGGCTCCGGCCCCGAACACGCCGACTCCGGCCCCCGCGGCACCGAAGCCCGCCGCCCCAGTCAAGGATCGGTCCGAGAGAACGGAACAGCCGGGCTCCGTCGAGTCTGCGCCCAAGCCGACCAGCCAGGGCGAGTAGCAGTCGATGCATATAGGCCCCGGTGCCATACACCGGGGCCTTTTTCTGCGCCCCGTTCCGGGGCGAACCGTCCGTTACCGTTCCAGGTGGCGCTCGCGCAGCGTCTGCAGAAGTCCATCGGCGGCCGCTTCCACCAGGTCCAGCACCTGCTCGAAGCCGGTGGGACCGCCATAGTAGGGATCGGGCACCTCGGCCACGCCCATGTGGGGCGCGAAGTCCAGAAACATGCCGAGCTTGTGGCTGGCGTGGGCCGGACTGAGCGATTCAAGAATGCGGTAGTTGTCCCGGTCCATCGCGAGGATGTAGTCGAAGCGGTCGAAGTCGGCCGCCTCCACCTGCCGGGCGCGCAGGTCCGCCAGGTCGACACCGCGGCTCCGCGCCGCCTGCTGCGTACGGCGATCGGGCGCTTCGCCCAGGTGGTAGGCATGGGTACCGGCCGAGTCGATCCGGATCACATCCCCGTAGCCCGCCTCCTCCACCAGCCGCCGGAACACGCCGTGAGCCGTGGGTGAACGGCAGATGTTGCCCATGCAGACGAAGAGAATACTGATTCTTTTCATGACGCGCTCAAGCTCTCAATCCGGTTTCACCCCAGCGCCCGGCGCACCCGCTCCAGGTCCGCTTCGGTGTCCACCCCCGCCGGCGGCCGCATATGTGCCTCGGCCACGTGGATGCGCCGTCCCTGCCACAGCACCCGCAGCTGCTCCAGCGCCTCGCTGTGTTCAAGGGCGCAGCCCGGCCAGGCGACATACTCGCGCAGAAAGCCCGCCCGGTAGGCGTAGATGCCGAGGTGGCGGTAGTGACCCGCCCCCTCCGGCAGCGCCTCGGGCGCTGCGGCGAAGGCGTCGCGCTCCCAGGGGATGGGCGCACGGCTGAAGTAGAGGGCGTAGCCGGCGTGGTCGAACACCACTTTCACCACGTTGGGATTGAACAGTTCCTCCGCCGTGCGGATGGGTTCGCACAGGGTCGCCACACCGGCATCTCCATGACATTCGAGGTTGGCCGCCACCTGGGCCACGTTCTCCGGCGGCATCTGCGGCTCGTCCCCCTGGACATTGACGATGACATCCCCGGCCGCGCAGCCGAGCTGCTCCACCGCCTCGGCGAGGCGATCGGTACCGGAGCGGTGGCTGGCGGCGGTCATGATCACCCGGGCACCGAAACCCTCCGCCGCTCTGCGGATGCGTTCGTCGTCGGTGGCAATCACCACCTCATCCGCCCCGCTCGCGCGGGCCCGCTCCCAGACGTGCTGGAGCATGGGACGGCCGGCGATCTCCAGTAGCGGCTTGCCCGGCAGGCGGGTGGAAGCGTAGCGGGCGGGGATGATGACCCGGAAGCGGGGTCTGACGGTCATGGCTCGGTCTCAATCCAGGTGCGATCGGGGCTCGGGAAGCAGCGGGGGGAACAGGGCGACGCGGACACGTTTCCATCCGGCTCCCGGCCGCCACCCCGCCGTCGCGGTCAGATCTCCTCGTCGGGCTCCAGGTGCCGCGCCTCCGACTCCAGCATCACCGGGATATCGTCCCGGATCGGGTAGGCCAGACGATCGGCCTTGCAGATGAGTTCCTGGGCCCTCTTGTCGTAGGCCAGGGGCCCCTTGCAGACGGGGCAAACGAGAATCTCTAGGAGTTTACTGTCCATTGCCAGCCTCTCTGTCGCTGCACGTGCGGGTGGTGTCCCGTTGCGCGCCATCGATGCGGTTCAACAACTGCAGCAGCCGCTGGCCGAAGGCCGGCGCGAGCTCGGCATCCACCGGCAGATACCACTGGTTGTCCACCGCGAAACGTTCGCATTTTACCGCATCCTTCTCGGTCATCAGTACCGGACGACCGTCCCCGAAAGCGAGATCGGAGGCCAGGTAGCGGTGATGATCGGGGAACGGGTGCTCCATGACCCGGATGCCGCGATCACGCAGCGCCTGGAAGAAGCGCCCGGGGTTGCCGACGCCCGCCACGGCGTGCACCTCGCGGCTCATGAAGGCACCGATCCGCAGTGGCTCTCCCCCCGCCAGGGGCACCAGCGTCTCACCCCGGTAGGTCATGGGAAACTCGCCCTGCAGGGCCCCGCCGCTGGTGACGACCAGATCGACCTCCTCCAGACGCCGGGCGGGCTCGCGCAGTGGGCCCGCGGGCAGGCAACGGCCGTTGCCCAGGCGACGGGTGCCGTCCATTACCGCAATCTCCACATCCCGGGCCAGACGGTAGTGCTGCAGCCCGTCATCGCTGATCACCACATCGCAGCGGTTGTGGGCCAGCAACGCCGCGACGGCGGCCGGCCGATCCGGGCCCACGGCCATGGGACAGCCGGTGTTGCGGGAGATGAGCAGCGCCTCGTCCCCCACCACCCCCGGGTCGCTGTCGGGACGCACCTGCTGGGGATAGCTCCGCGCCCGCCCCCCGTAGCCGCGGCTGACGATGCCGGGCCGGTAGCCGGCCGCCAGGAGAAAGTGCGCCAGCCAGATGACCAGCGGCGTCTTGCCCGTTCCGCCCACGGTGAGGTTGCCCACGACGATGACGGGCACGGGGAACCGGCGGACGCCGAGAATGCCCCGCCCATGGAGCCAGCGGCGCAGCGTCGCGACGCGGCACACCAGCCAGGACAGGGGCAGCAGCAGCGTGGAGAGAGGGCCGCCCCGGTACCAGGCCCGCTCCAGGGCCGCCGGCAGACCCCCGCTCCCCGTCGGCCTGCCCACCCCCCGCTCACCGTGCATGGTGCGCTCGGTCACGGCTCCGTGCGCTGGGTGGCCACGCGCAGATGAACGAAGCCGAGCCGGCCGGCAACGTCCATGGCCGTAACCACCGCCTGGTGGGGAGTCTTGGCATCGGCCACGATGAGCACCGGGCGATCGGTGTCGGTTCCGCCCACCTTCTCGATGGCCCGCATGAGGGTCTCGGGCTGGGTGTTGATGAGGGCCTGGTCGTTGACGTAGTAGCGCCCTTCCGCGTCCACCTGGATCTCCACCGCGTTGTCGCTGGCCGCGCCGGCCTCGGCCGAGGCCTGGGGCAGCTCGATGCGCACCTGCGTTTCGCGGTTGAAGGTGGTGGAGACCATGAAGAAAATCAGCAGCAGCAGCACCACGTCGATGAGCGAGGTGATGTTGATGTCCGGGTCGTCCCGGCGGGCGCGGCGGAAGTTCACGCCTCCCGCTCCCCGGGCTCCCGCTCCCGCTCGCCGTGCAGCACCTCCACCATCTTCAGCGCTTCCTGTTCCATGGTGACCACCAGCGCGTCCACGCGGCCGCGGAAGTAGCGGTAGAACATGAGGCTGGGGATGGCCACGGTAAGGCCGGCCGCGGTGGTGATGAGCGCCTCGGAGATGCCGCCAGCCAGCGCGGCGGGGTTGCCGACACCGAGGGCGGTGATGGTATTGAAGACCTTGATCATGCCCACCACCGTGCCCAGCAGCCCCAGCAGCGGGGTGATGGCGGCGATGGTGCCCAGCGAGTTGAGATAGCGTTCGAGGTCCATGGCCACGTGGCGGCCCACCTCCTCGATGCTCTCCTTCATCACCTCGCGGTCATGCTCGCGGTTCACCAGCCCGGCGGCGAGTACCCTGCCCAGGTGGGAATTGCGGCGCAGGCTGGCGATATGCTTCGCGTCCAGTTGGCCCTGGCGGGCCAGGTTCCAGGCCTGGGCCACCAGGTGGCGGGGGCAGACCCGGCCGCCGCGCAGCGCCCAGAAACGCTCCAGGATGATGGCCAGCGCCACCACCGAGCAGAGGATGATGGGCAGCATGATCCAGCCGCCCGATTTCACCAGTTCCCACACGTTCGACGTGACCTCCTGTTGAGTGGTGCTAACTCTACCATAAACGCCGGAACCGCCGATGGACCCGCGCCGGGCGGATGTTCAGTCCGCATGCCAGTAACGCCGGGCCGTCTCCCGGTGGCGGCGCACCGTCATCCCTCCCCGCCCCGCCGGCGGCAATGTGAGGAGGATGGCGCCGCTGGCGGCGGTGACCAGCCCGCGGGCGCCTACGGCCTCGTAGCGGGCCACCACCGGCGGACGGGGGAAGCCGAAGCGGTTGCGGTAGCCGGCGGAGTAGATGGCCAGCCGCGGCCGCACGGCGGCTACGAAGTCCGCCCCGGACGAGGTTTCGCTGCCATGGTGCGGCACCACGAGGGCATCCGCGGCAATGGCCTCCCGGTGCCGCTCCAGCAGTCGCGCCTCGCCCCGCGCCTCCAGATCGCCGCCCAGCAGCAGGCTGGCACCGCCGCTCGCCACCCGCAGCACGCAGGTGGCGGCGTTGTCACGCCACGAGCCGTCGCCCGGCGGATGGAGCATCCTGAACTCCACTCCGTCCCAGCGCCAGCTCATGCCGTCCCTGCAGGCCTCGGCGCCCGCGACCGTGGCCGCCGCCGCGCCGCCGCCGAGAATCCGGCCGGGCGGATAGGCCCGGATCAGGCTGTCCGCCCCCCCCACATGGTCGCCGTCGCCGTGGCTCAGGATCAACAGGTCCGGATTGCCGGCGCCGATGGCGCGCAGGTAGGGAACCAGTACCCGCTCGCCCGCGTCGCTTCCGGGTCCGTAGCCGGGGCCGGTGTCATACACGAGCAGGTGCCCGTGGGTCCGCACCACCACCGCCAGCCCCTGGCCCACGTCGAGCACGGCCACCTCGGCCGCCCCCGGCGCCGGCGCCTGTCCGGCGGGCCACAGCAGCGGCAGCAGCCACAGCATCCCCAGCCAGCGCCCGGGGATTCCCCGCGGTGCCAGCAGCAGGAACACGCCCGCGATGGCGAGGAGCACGGCCGCGGGCCCGGGCGCCGGGGCGCTCCACTGGGCCCACTCCAGCCCCGCGCCCCACTCCAGGCCCGCCCACAGCGGTGACAGCACGGCATGGGCGGCGCCGAGCAGCCAGGCGCCGGTCCCGGGCAGGATCACCAGCAACGCCGTGCCCGCCAGGGTCAGGGGTACCACCAGCAGTCCCATCCATGGCACCGCCACCAGGTTGGCCAGGGGCCCCACGAGGGAAACCCGCTGGAACAGCAGCAGGGTCAGCGGCGCCAGCGCCAGGAATACCGCCAGTTGCAGACGGGCGGACTGCAGCCAGCGGGAAGCACCGCCCCGACCCGCCAGGGCGAACAGGATGGCGGCCACGGCGCCGAAGGAGAGCCAGAACCCTGAATCCAGCACGGCCAGCGGATCCAGGATCAGGATCAGCAGCAGCGCCAGGGCCAATCCCCGCCCGGGCCGCACCGGGCGCATCAGCAGCCGCGCCCCGAACAGCACCCCCAGCATGACCAGCGCCCGGGTGGTGGGCAGGGAGAACCCGGCCAGCGCGCTGTAGCCGGCCGCCGCCAGCAGCGCGGCGGCCGCGGCCGCCCGGGGCGCGGCACAGCGGAGGGCGAGGCGCCGGGAGAGACGCCAGCCATGGAACGTCAGCCACCAGGCCAGTCCCGCCACCAGGCCCACGTGCAGGCCGGAGATGGCCACCAGGTGGCTGGTGCCGGTGCGGGTGAACACCTCCCACTGGCGGGCACCGATGCCGCCGCGGGCGCCCACCGCCAGCGCGGCGAGGATGCCGCCCAGGGGCTGTTCCGCCAGCGCCGCCCCGATCCGGTCCAGCAGCCGCTCCCGCCACCCGTCGAGACTGTGGCCGGACGCCTCCAGGCGGCGGTTTTCAGGGTCCTCGCGGACATAGCCGGTGGCGCCGACACCGCGCCGGTGGAGCCAGGCCTCGTAGTCGAAACCGCCGGGGTTGAGCAGGCCGTGGGGGCGCTTCAGGCGCACGCGCAGCTGCCAGCGCTCCCCGGATCGCAGCCGCGGGGCGGTGCGGTACCAGGAGAGACGGATGCGTGAAGGGCCGTCGGCCAGCGCCGGATCGAGCCAGCGCTCCACCGCCAGCACGAAGCGCAGCACCCCGCCCCCATGGTCCGGCAGCCCCTCCACCCGTCCCTCCACCAGGAGGTCCCTGCCTTCCAGGGCCTCCGGCAGTTGGGATCCGGCGCCCAGGACGGCGTGGAGCAGCGCCCACAGGAAGCCCGCCCCGAACAGCGCCGGCAGACGCCAGCGCGGCCGGCGCCAGGCCAGCCACGCCAGGACCGGCAGCGCGGCACACCAGCCCCCATGGGGCAGGGCCGGGAGCTGCTGGAGCAGCAGCACGCCCAGCAAGAAGGCGATCGTCCCTGACGCCAAGTTTCCTCCGCGGGAGCCTCCTGCTCCCATGTTTCACGCTCCCGGACCGTCCGGCCGGTGCGGGCCCGTCATCCGTTCGATTTCACCACGAAGGCACGAAGGACACGAAGAAAGGACTCAAATGAAAAGACTTTTGTTATCCGCAGATTACGCAGATTACACGGATTTTTTCCAGTCAGACCACCGGGCCGTGTGCGCTTTCAGATGTGCCCATGAGGCATATACCTGGACTGGAATCAGGAGGCATCAGAAGCCTGGTCAGTGGCAGGGCACTGAAAACAGTGCCATGTAATCTGCGTAATCTGCGTAATCTGCGGATAAAAGCTTTTCGGTGTTCTTCGTGTCCTTCGCGCCTTCGTGGTGAATACAAGCGCCGAATCCTGCGAATGCCGCGGTGTCCTGTAACCGGCCGGCAATGGCTTACGGACGAAAAAGTGTGGATAATGCCAGCTTCGTCAACTGGCGCCACGAGTTTCCGACGGCATGCCGAAGCGGCTTCTGCGTCGATATCTGCCCGACCACCACAAGATCCGGAGCCACCGCCACCTGTCACGCTTCGGAAGCCGGCTCCACGATCCCAATCTCTGGCATCTCAACCGGCGCTCTGTGGCGGGTGCGGCGGCCATCGGCCTGTTCTGCGCCTTCCTGCCCATCCCCGGGCAGATGATCGTGGCCGCGGCGCTGGCCGTGGCGGTGCGGGTCAACCTGCCCATGTCGGTGGCCCTGGTCTGGCTCACCAATCCGGTGACCATGCCGCCGGTCTATTTCTTCTGCTACAAGGTGGGCGCCTGGCTCCTGGGTCTCCCGGCACGCGCGGAACCCTTCGAGTTGAGCCTGACCTGGGTCCGCCACGAACTGGCCAGCGTCTGGGAACCCTTCCTGCTCGGCAGCCTGGTTTGTGGCCTCCTCTCCGCCGCCGCGGGCTATGGCCTGATCCGGCTGATCTGGCGCTGGCAGGTGGTGCGCAGCTGGGAAGCGCGCAAGAGCCGTCGGTAGTCGTCCTGAACCGGCTTCCGGCCGCTCCCTGCGCCGTCACCCCGGCACGCCCGGTGCCGTGTCGGACCCGTCACCCGCACGCCACCCGCGCCTCTTGCCATCAGCCGGCGGGCTGCAGCCTGCCATCCACCAGAGTCAGCACCCGGTCCATGCGCCCCGCGAGATCCGCATCGTGGGTCACCACCACGAAGCTGGTCCCCAGTTCCCGGTTGAGCTCCAGCATCAGGTCGTAGACCTGTCCGGCGGTACGCGGATCCAGGTTGCCCGTAGGCTCGTCGGCCAGCACGCAGCGTGGCCGGGTCACCAGCGCCCGGGCCACGGCGGCCCGCTGCCGTTCGCCGCCGGACAGCTCGCCGGGCTTGTGGCTGAGCCGCTGCCCCAGCCCCACGGCCTCCAGCAGCGGCGCGGCGACGGCTATCGCCTCCGCCGGGCTGGCCCCGCGGATCAGCCAGGGCATGCAGACATTCTCCAGTGCCGTGAACTCGGGCAGGAGGTGGTGGAACTGGTAGATGAAACCGAGCGCCTCGTTGCGGATGCGGGAGCGCGCACCCTCCCCGAGCCGGGCGAGGTCCTGTCCCTCCACCGCCACCGAACCGGCGCTGGGCCGGTCGAGCCCGCCGAGCAGGTGCAGGAGCGTGGACTTGCCGGAGCCCGAGGCGCCCACCACCGCGACCCGCTCGCCGATCTCCACCACCAGGTCCACCCCGCGCAGAACCTCCACGTCCAGCCCGCCTTCCCGAAAGCGCTTCGCCAGCCCGTTGCAGGTGATGACCGGGGTGGAGGACTTCGGCTTCTCACTCATAGCGAAGGGCCTCCGCGGGCTGGGTGCGCGATGCGCGCCAGGCCGGGTAAAGAGTGGCGAAGAACCCCATGCCCAGGGAGGCGGCGCTGATGCGGAGCACGTCCGACCAGTGCATGTCCGAGGGCAGCTCGCTGATGTAGTAGACATCGGCGGAGAGGAACTGGATGCCGAACAGGTGCTCGATGGCCGGCACGATGGTCTCCACGTTCAACGCCAGCGCCACCCCTCCCGCCACGCCGATGAGGGTGCCGATGGCGCCGATGAGCGAGCCCTGGACCATGAAGATCAGCATGATGCGCCGCGGCGTCGTGCCCAGGGTGCGCAGGATAGCGATGTCGCTGGTCTTGTCGGTCACCGTCATCACCAGGGTGGAGACGATGTTGAAGGCGGCCACGGCGACGATGAGCAGGAGAATGACGAACATCACCGTCTTCTCGATGCGGATGGCGCGGAAGAAGTTGGCGTGCTGGCGGGTCCAGTCGGTCAGGCGGTAGCCGGGCGGCAGGGCGCCGGCCAGTTCACGGACCACCAACGGTGCGGCGTAGAGATCATCGAGCTTGAGCCGCACCCCGCTCACCGCCCCCGCGTCGAGGCGGAACAGCCGGGCCGCGTCCTCCAGGTTCAGCAGGGCGAGCGCGCTGTCGTAGTCGTACATCCCCACCTCGAACAGGCCGACCACGGTGAAGCGCTTCATGCGCGGCTCCACCCCCACCACGGTCACGTTGGCCTGGGGGATGAGGAGTGTGACCTTGTCGCCGATGCCGGCGCCGAGGGTATAGGCAAGTTCGCGGCCGAGGACGATTGCGAACTCCCCGGCGCCGAGCGCGTCCAGTGACCCGGCCACCATTTTCGCCCCCACGTCGGAGACCCCGGGCTCAAGCGCCGGGTCGATGCCGCGCACCAGCACGCCGTGCACTGCGTTGCCGCGGCTGAGCATCCCCTGGCCGCTGACGAAGGGCGCCGCGTCCAGCACGCGGGCATCGCGTCCGGCCGGGGCGGCGACGGCGCGCCAGTCCCGCACCTCGCCCTCGGCGCCGGTGATGGTCACGTGGGCGGCCATCCCGAGAATGCGCTCGCGCAGTTCCTTCTCGAATCCGTTCATCACCGACAGCACCGTAATCAGGGCGGCCACGCCGAGGGCCACGCCCAGCATGGAGATGAGTGAGATGAAGGAGATGAAATGGTTGCGGCGCTTGGCGCGGGTATAACGCAGGCCGACAAAGAGCTCTAGAGGTCTGAACATGGGCGGAGATTAAAGCATACCGCCAGGAGACCTGCCAAAGTATCCTGCAGGGCTCGGGGGCCGGACCGTTCTGCGGGGTGTGCCCGGGCCCGCTCGCGCCGGCGCCGGGCGGAGCGGTGAAAGTGGGACCGGTTTCGGATTTTTGCCCGCTCACGGCGTGTAGATTATAGTTAAATCAGTTCGTATCTCAGAATCTTGCCATCGGCTGGAACAGGGACGAGGGTCCAACACCATGCAGCGACTGCGCATCAGCTTCCTGCTCGCCACCACCATCCTGGCCACCGGGGCCAACGCCCAGGTGCTGGAACAGCCCGCCACGACGCCCATCACCCAGCAGGGCGGCCAGTATGCCGACGCGCCGCGGCCCGGCAACGGCCTGACCATGGCGCAGGTGGAACAGCGTTTCGGCGCCCCGAAGGAGAAAGTCCCCGCCGTGGGTGATCCGCCCATCAGCCGCTGGGTCTACGACCACTTCACCGTCTACTTCGAATACGACAAGGTCCTGCACTCGGTCGTGAACAAGCCCTGAGCCGCCGCTGTCCGTCTGCGGCCCGTCCCGAACGGGATCCGTCACAGGCCGAGGCGCACCCCGCGGGGTGCGCCTTTTTTCGTATGGCGCCCCCTTGCTGTATCCTTTCACCGGATGCGTGCATCCCCCGTTGACGTACGCGGCATCGTTCTCCTGCGGAGCGATACGGAACCAATCCCTTGCGGCGAACAGCATTATGACCCTTGCTTGCCACCAGGCCCGGCGCGGTCGCCGGCTATGGGCGCGGATGCGATGAGCGGATGGATTTCGCGCTTTCCGTCCCTGGCGGACGTGGCGGACCCCCTGCTGCGCAGCAGCCTGTCCGCGGTCCGCGTCATGGAGCTTCCCTCAGGCGCAACCGTCTTTCGCGGTGGCGATCCCTGCCGCAACTACCTGCTGGTGCTCGAAGGCTCGGTGCGGGTGCAGAAGGTCTCCGAATCGGGCCGGGAGATACTGCTCTATCGCGTCGAGAGCGGCCAGTCCTGCATCCTGACCACCGCCTGCCTGCTGGCCGGGGAGGACTACGCCGCCGAGGCGGTCACCGAGACGCCGGTACGGGCGGTGGCCATTCCGCTGGGCCTGTTCCATGAGGCGATGGGGGCCTCGCGCCCGTTCCGGGAGTTTGTCTTCCGCGCCTATGCCGAGCGCATCACCAGCCTCATCCTGCTGGTGGAGGCCGTGGCCTTCGGCCGCATGGACGTGCGCCTGGCCCGCTGCCTGCTGGAGCGGGCCGGCGATGGCGCGGAGCTGAACACCACCCACCAGGACCTGGCCACGGAGCTCGGCACCGCGCGGGAGGTCATCAGCCGCCTGCTGAAGGAGTTCGAGCGTACCGGCCTGGTCCGCCTGCAGCGGGGCCGGATCATCCTGGACGACAGCGCCGAGCTGGGGCGGATTGCCTCCGGCGCAGGCGGCAACACGCCCTGATGACCTTTGGCCCCTGTGTGATTTTGTTACTTAACCCCGGGCACAACCCCGTCTATCCTCTGTCCAACGAGTGTATGCAGCGTCCCCACCCGGGGGCAGTCCGGACACGACCGAAGAGGTGGATGAAATGAAGACCAACGTTGGTGGTATCGACAAGATTCTGCGCATCGTGGTGGGCCTGGCCCTGGTGGCCGCCGCCGCGACCGGTTACCTGGGCGTGTGGGCCTGGATCGGCGTCGTGCCCCTGGTCACCGGCCTGATGGGCTGGTGCCCCGCCTACAGCCTGTTCGGCATGAGCACCTGCCCGGCCAAGAAGTAGGACCGCACCACCCCATGAACAAGGGCGGCCTTGAGGCCGCCCTTGTTCCTATATAGACAGGATTTTCAGGATTGGCAGGATTTATTAGTGCCTATCCTGGCCGCGTTGACCCATATCACCGGTGATGCGCGTGGATGGCCACCCCGTTCCATCCAGGTCGATATCACACCCTGTCAACCCAAACCAAAGCCCTGTACGAACTCGACGGCTCCAGGCCTAATCCAGTAAATCCTGTGAATCCTGTCGATTAAAAAGTCCTTTGCCCCGCCCCCCGCGCGGCGCATCAGCTGATGCGCAGGCGGCGGAGGTGGCGATAGAGGGTGCGCTCGCTGACGCCCAGTTCGCTTGCGGCCTGGCCGCGGTGGCCGGCATGGCGCTCGAGGGCCGCCACTATGGCCTCGTCGGTGAGTCGGCCACGGCGCCGGTGGAGCAGCCCCGCGGTCACCGGCTCGGGATCGGGCCCGGAATCGGGACGACCTTCCCAGGGGCGCTCGAAAACCAGGTGGTCCACACCCATGGGCTCGTCGCAGGCCAGGATCGCGGCCCGCTCGATGATGTTCCGCAGTTCGCGCACGTTGCCCGGGTAGTCGTACTCCAGCAGGGCCTGGATGACGTCCGGGGACAACGGCAGGTGGCGGTCGCCGTCCTCCAGCAGGTTGGAGAGGAAGTGCTCGGCCAGGGCGGGGATATCGTCCTTGCGCTCCCGCAGGGGCGGAATGTGGACGGGAAAGGCCGACAGCCGGTAGTAGAGATCCTCGCGGAAGTCACCGGCCTCCACCAGGCCCCGGAGGTCGCGGTTGGTGGCAGCCAGGATGCGCACGTCCACGTGCCGGTAGTCGGTCCCCCCCAGGCGGCGGATGGTGCCGGTCTCCAGCACCCGCAACAGCTTGGTCTGCAGCCCCAGCGGCATCTCGCCGATCTCGTCGATGAACAGGGTGCCGCCGTTGGCCGCCTCGAACAGGCCGATCTTGCGGCTCGAGGCGCCGGTGAAGGCCCCCTTCTCGTGGCCGAAAAGCTCACTCTCGATGAGGCTCTCCCCCAGCGTGCCGCAATCCACCACGACGAACGGGCCGCTGCTGCGGCTCGAGAAATGGTGCAGATACTCCGACACGCACTCCTTTCCCGTGCCGCTCTCGCCCTGCAGCAGCACCGTGGTCTGCGTGGGCGCCACCCGGTGGAGCAGGCTCATCATGTGCAGCAGCGGCTGGGAACGCCCCACCAGCAGGGTCTGGCTGGAGACGCGGGCGTTCAGGTGCGAGAGCTGCTCGCCCATGTACAGCACCTTCCCGGAGGCATCGAGGAGCGGCGCGGCATTGATCTGCACATACTCCTCGTTGTCGTCGCGATCACGATGGATGTGCATGACCTGGAGCGGTGCATTGTTCTCGAACACCGACTCCAGGGGACAGGTCTCGCCGTGGCGGCTGCAGGGCTGGTGGGAGTGGTGGGAGATCTCGTAGCAGTGGCGCCCGATGATCTCCTGATCCTCCTCCGCGTAGCAGCGGCGATAATGGGAGTTGGCGGCGATGATCCGGTAGTCGCGGTCGACGATGACGAAGGGCTCCGGGATGATGTCCATCACCTGCTCGCAGGTGGGCTGTTTGACCGTTTCGTCTTTCATCCTCACGACTCCTGATGTCAGTTAATGTCATGACACGGAGTCGATACTGTCATGACAGCGGCAGACTGTCAAAAAAAAGGCCACCCTCGCGGGCGGCCCGGAAAAAGCCGTCTGAACAGACCGTATTACTTGAGCTTGCCGATGCCCATCGCCTTCAGGATGTACTTCTCGTAGAGCGGCTCGGTGCTGCCCTTCTTCATCTTGCGGATGAAGTACTTCTCGAAGGCCACCTTGGCCAGGTGCACCCACTTGCCCTTCTTCATCCAGGCCACGTTGCGCGGGGGAATCTGCGGCAGGGCCACGAAGGCGGCGCCGGTATCACCCATGTCGGCGAGGCAGATGGCATTCCAGGTGGCCTTCTCGACCGGATCCTTCCCGGCGATGGCCGCCTCGATGTTGTGGGCGGTGGCGGTCACCATGGACTCGATCATGTAGCCGGTCTTGGGCGCGCCGGTGGGAACCGGGGTCGCCTCCACCGGCGGGATGGCGATACACACGCCCACCGAGTAGATGTTGTTCCACTTGGGGTTGCGCTGATAGGGGTCCACCTTGACGAATCCGCGGGGATTGCAGAGGTCGTCACCCACCGCGGCCACGGCGTCCACACCCTTGAAGGCCGGCAGCATCATGCCGAACTTGAACGGCAGTTCGTGCTCCTTGATCACCTCGCCCTTGTCATTGTGCTCGGCGACGAACATCTTGCCGGCTTCGACCTTGGTGACCTTGGCGTTGCAGATCCAGGGAATGTGGCGCTGGCGCAGCTCCGATTCCAGCATCCCCTTGGAGTCACCCACCCCCCCCAGGCCGAGGTGGCCGATATAGGGCTCGGCGGTGACGAAGGTCATGGGGACCCGGTCGCGCATCTTACGCTTGCGCAGATCCGCGTCCATGATGAAGGCGAACTCGTAGGCCGGGCCGTAGCAGGAGGCGCCCTGCACCGCACCCACCACGACCGGGCCGGGCTCCTTGACCAGGTCCTTCCAGTCGTCATAGGCGCGCTCGGCGTGATCCACGGTGCAGACGGAATGGGTATGCCCGCCCGGACCGGCACCCTCCACCTCCTCGAAGGCCAGCTTGGGGCCGGTGGCGATGACCAGGAAGTCGTAGTCCAGGACGGTGCCGTCCTCGAGCACGAGCTGGTTGTCGTCGGCCTTGATCTCCTTCGCCGGGACCGGCTTGAAGTCGATTCCCTTGCGGTTCAGGTAGGGCGCGATGGGGAAGGTCACTTCCTTGCGCGAACGCCAGCCCACGGCGACCCAGGGGTTGGACGGCACAAACTGGAAAGTCTCCGAATTGTGCACCACCGTGACCTTGTGACCGCTGCCCAGCGTCTCCTTGATCTCATATGCCGCCGGCATGCCGCCCGTACCACAACCGAGAATTACCACATGTGCCATATGCGTGACTCCTGAATCTGATTCATGGAAAGCCTGGACGCTCCGTCCGGCTTGTCTCGTGGCGTTACCCCACTCGCGCCGAAAATAAATGCACTATTTGTGCCAGTATTTGGCGGGCGGACGGGATGCCCGATATCCGCGCATGTGCGAAAATGCGTTTCCTACCCCATACACACGCGTGGACCGATTGCTCCTCTCCGCGTCAGCAGAAGCACAGATGAACTCGCCGAAACCCCGCTCAGAAACACGCACCGACCTGACCCTGGATCCCCGCCACCCCCCGCTCCCGGCGACCGGTGAACGGTTGCGCTGGGGAAACCTTCACGGCAGCAGCACCGCGCTGGCCGTCAGCAACGCCGCGCGGGATCACGCAGGACCGGTGCTGGTCATCTGCACCGACACCCTGGCGGCCAACCGGCTGGAGGAGGAGTTGCGGTTCTACACCGGAGCCTCCGAGACCTGCCCGGTACTGGTGCTCCCCGACTGGGAAACCCTTCCCTACGACCGTTTCTCCCCCCACCAGGACATCACCTCGCGGCGGCTGGAAACGCTCTACCGGCTCGGGGATCTGCGGCACGGGCTGGTGATCGCGCCGGTGAGCACGCTGATGCACCGGTTCCCGCCCCGCAGCTACCTGGATGCGGGCACCCTGATGCTCGAGCAGGGCCAGCGGCTCGACCTCGAACGGCTGCGCAAGCGGCTCGAGGCGGGCGGCTACCTCTGCGTCCCCCAGGTGATGGAGCACGGAGAGTTCGCGGTCCGGGGCTCGCTCATCGACATCTACCCCATGGGCAGCGCCCTGCCCTACCGCGTCGATCTCTTCGACGACGAGGTGGACACCCTCCGCACCTTCGACCCGGAGACCCAGCGCAGCGTCGATGTGGTGGAGCGGATCCGCCTGCTGCCGGCCCGGGAGTTTCCCCTCGACGAGGCGGCGGTAACCCGTTTCCGCCAGGCCTGGCGGGCCGCCTTCGCCGGCGACCCCTCCGGCTGCCCCACCTACCAGGATGTGAGCCAGGGTATCGCGCCGGCGGGAGTGGAATACTACCTGCCGCTGTTCTTCGAAAGCTGCGCCACCCTGTTCGACTACCTGCCGGAAGCGACCCTGGTGACCTACACCGCCGGAGTGCTTTCCAGCGCGGAAACCTTCTGGGACGAGGCCGGAGAACGCCACGAGCAGTTGCGTCACGACAGCAGCCACCCCCTGCTCCCCCCGGCCCGGCTCTTCCTCCAGGCCCACGAACTGTTCGCTTCCCTGGCCGCCTATTCCCGGGTCGAGATACACCGGGATCCCCTCGATCCCGGCGCCGCCCACCGCAACTTCGCCACCGACCCGCCGCCGTCCCTGACCGTGGATCGGCGCGCGGAGCAGCCCCTGCAGCGCCTGGCCGGTTTTCTCGACGCCTTCGCCGGACGGGTGCTGCTGTGCGCCGAGACCGCGGGACGGCGCGAGAGTCTCCTGGAGTTGCTGCAGCAGCTGCCGCTGCAGCCCCGGGCGTGCGACTCATGGCAATCCTTCGTGGACTCGGAAGCGCAGGCCGCCATTGCCGTGGCACCGCTCGACCAGGGCATTCTGCTCCCGGCCGGAGGGCTTGCCGTCATCACCGAGTCCCAGCTGTTCGGTGAACAGATCCGCCAGCGCCGGCGCCGGGTCCGCACCCGCGAACGGGACAGTGACGCGGTGGTCCGCGATCTCACCGAGCTGCGCACCGGCGCGGCGGTGGTGCACGAGGAACACGGCGTCGGACGCTACCTGGGCCTGCAGGTGATCCAGCTGGGAGACCAGGCCGGAGAGTTCCTCACCCTGGAGTACGCCGGAGGCGACAAACTCTACGTCCCGGTCTCCAGCCTGCACCTGGTGAGCCGCTACACCGGCGTCGACCCCGACCAGGCCCCCCTGCACCGGTTGGGCAGTGAGCAGTGGCAGAAGGCGCGCCGCAAGGCCGCCGAACAGGTTCGCGACGTGGCCGCCGAACTGCTCGACCTCTATGCCCGGCGCGCCGCGCGCAAGGGCCATGCCTTCGATTACGCGACCGACCAGTACGCCGCCTTCGCCGAATCCTTCCCGTTCGAGGAGACACCGGACCAGGAGCAGGCCATCGAGTCCGTCCTGGCCGATCTCCGCTCCCCCCGGCCGATGGACCGGCTGGTCTGCGGCGACGTGGGCTTCGGCAAGACGGAAGTGGCCATGCGGGCGGCTTTCGTCGCCGTGCAGGACGGCCGCCAGGTGGCGGTGCTGGTGCCCACCACCCTGCTGGCCCAGCAGCACTACGACAACTTCAGGGATCGCTTCGCCGACTGGCCGGTGCGCATCGAGGTCCTGTCCCGCTTCGGCGGCAAGCGGCAGCAGGGCGAGACGCTGGATGCCGTGGCCGACGGTCGCGCCGACATCGTCATCGGCACCCACAAGCTGCTGCAGGAGAATGTCCGCTTCAAGCGCCTGGGCCTGGTGATCATCGACGAGGAACACCGCTTCGGCGTACGCCAGAAGGAGCGGCTGAAGACACTGCGCAGCGAGGTGGACATCCTCACCCTGACCGCGACACCGATCCCCAGGACCCTGAACATGGCCATCTCCGGCATGCGGGATCTCTCCATCATCGCCACGCCACCGGCACGCCGGCTTTCCATCAAGACCTTCGTGCGCGAGCGCAACAGCGCGGTGATCCGCGAGGCCATACTGCGCGAGGTGCTGCGCGGGGGCCAGGTCTACTATCTCCACAACGAGGTGGAGAGCATCGAGCGGCTTGCCCGCGAGGTGGAGGCCCTGGTGCCCGAGGCACGGGTGAGCATCGCCCATGGGCAGATGCGGGAGCGGGAGCTGGAACGGGTGATGTCGGACTTCTACCACCGGCGCTTCAATGTGCTGGTGTGCACCACCATCATCGAGACCGGCATCGACATCCCCACCGCCAACACCATCATCATGGACCGCGCCGACAAGTTCGGCCTGGCCCAGATGCACCAGCTGCGTGGCCGCGTGGGGCGCTCCCACCACCAGGCCTACGCCTATCTGTTCACGCCGCCGCGGCGGCAGCTGACGCCCGACGCGGTGAAGCGCCTGGACGCCATCGAGCAGCTGGAGGATCTCGGCGCCGGGTTCGCCCTGGCCACCCACGACCTGGAGATCCGCGGCGCCGGCGAGCTGCTGGGCGAGGGACAGAGCGGCAACATGCAGGCGGTCGGATTCGGCCTCTACATGGAGATGCTGGAGCGGGCGGTAAAGGCGCTGAAGGAGGGACGGGAGCCGGAGCTGGACAAGCCCTTCGGACACGACGCCGAGGTCGACCTGCACCTCCCGGCCTTCATTCCCGGGGACTACCTGCCGGACGTCCCCGCCCGGCTCACCCTCTACAAGCGGATCGCCAGCGCCGCGGACGAACGGGCCCTGGAAGAGCTCCAGGTGGAGATGATCGACCGCTTCGGGCTCCTGCCCCCGCAGGTGAAGAACCTGTTCCGCGCAACCGGGCTGAAGCTCAAGGCCCGGCCACTGGGCGTCCTCAGGCTCGAGGCCGGCACGGATGGCGGCCGCATCGAGTTCCGGGACCAGCCCGATATCGACCCCATGCGCATCATCGAGCTGCTGCAGTCCAGGCCGAATGTCTACCGCCTGGACGGACAGACCAAGCTGCGCTTCAACATGCCCCTGGAAACGGTCGATCGGCGCTTCGAGGCCGTGGAGGAGCTGCTCCTCAGGCTGGGCCGCAGGGACGCGGCCTGAGCTGCCCTGCGGCCGTCCCGCGGTTGAGATGATCCGCATTTCCCGGAACCATAGACAAAAAAACGGCGCTCCAAGAACGGAGCGCCGTTTGCGCGTACCTCGAACATCTCGACTCGGAGAGTGGCTTTGGTTTCCCGTCCCTGGGAATCCGCACACCTGGAAGCGTGGCCGCGGTGTCGTTCCTCGACGGTTGGAATTATCCCGCCGGGTCCCGGTGGACGGCGATGGGTTAGTTCAACCATCCAGCCCCGCCAATTCCCACACATTTTGTAGTACATTGTCCATCTCCTCCTGGAGAGAGGCGCCCGCGCTGTTCCGCAGCCCGCCGTTCCGCCACCGCGCGGAAGCCGTGACAAGGCTGCGGGACACCGTGCAAGAGTCCACGTGTCCCATTGCAAGGAGAACCGCCTTGTCCGTCCCACGCCTGTTGTCGCATCCCGTCCTCCTGGTCCTGTTCCTGCTCTCCACCAGCAGCGCCCTGCAGGCCGAATCGCCCCCCTGGTACCGGGTGGAACTGGTGATCTTCGAGGTAATGAACGACGCGACGGGACCGGGCCCGGTGACGGCGCCCAGCCTGGACGGGGCACTGGAGCTGATCTCGGCGGGCGGCGAGACACTGCCCTACCAGGAAGTGACGCGGATCAGCACCCTGGAAGGTGTCCTCGGCGAACTCGGCGCGAACGGCGACTACCGGATTGTCTGGCACGGAGGATGGAGTCAGCCCCTGCCGGAACAGTCCACCTCGCGGCCGGTCCACCTCGCCGGCGGACGCGACCTCGGCATCTCTCCGCAGTGGCAGGGAGGCGCCCGGGAGATGGAGGGTACCGCCCGGGTAGCGCGGAACAGCTACCTGCATCTCGATCTGGACCTGGTGCTGCGCACGGCGGCGGAGGCCGTTGGCGAACCTTCCGGCTACCGCCTGGTGGAGTCACGGCGCGTGGAAACCGGCGATCTGCATTTCTTCGACGGCGGCCGTCTCGGCATCATCGCGGTGGTGGTGGAGATGGATAAGGGATAAGGGATAAGGGATAAGGGATAAGGGATAAGGGATAAGGGATAAGGATTGTGGGTGCGGATTCACCTTTATCCATTATCCATTGCCCCTTCACGCACTCGCGCACGCACGGTGACAGGAGATGGGCGGCCGGCAGGACGACCTCACAGCTGCGGCAGGACGCGCTCCAGCAGACGGCCCACCCGCTCCATTCCGGCCACCAGGGTGGCCTCGATCCGGGCCATGGTGATCTCGCCGTCGGCACGGCCGGCGGCGCGGTTGGCGACCACGGCCACCGACGCGTACTCCAGCTCCAGCTCCCGCGCCAGCGCCGCCTCGGGCATCGCGGTCATCCCGACGATATGGCAACCGTCCCGCTCCAGCCGATCCACCTCCGCGGCGCTCTCGAGGCGCGGCCCCTGGGTGGCGGCGTAGGTTCCCGTTTCGGCGGCATCCAGGCCCAGTTCGCGGGCGGCTGCGATGAGTTCACGGCGCAGGGCCGGTGTGTAGGGTTCGGTGAAATCCACGTGCACCACCTCCTCCAGGTCCTCTTCGAAGAAGGTATGGGCGCGCCCGTAGGTGTAATCGATTACCTGGTCCGGAATGATCACCCGCCCGTCATCCATGCCCTCGGTAATCCCGCCGACCGCCGCCACCGCGATGATGCGGCGCACCCCGGCCGCATGCAGGGCCCAGAGATTGGCGCGATAATTCACGCGGTGGGGAGGAATTCGATGGGGACTGCCATGGCGCGCCAGGAACGCAACCTGACGCCCGCCGACCACCCCCCGCACCAGTGCGGCCGAGGGAGCGCCGTAGGGCGTCGGCACGAGTTCGCTGTCCTGCCCCGCGAGTTGCGCCAGCCGGGTCAGCCCGGTACCGCCGATGATGCCGATGGGATTCACAGCTCTTTCACCGCGAAGATGCCGGGCGCATTGCGCAGGTAGTCCTTGTAGTCCATGCCGTAGCCGAACACGTAACGATCCCCCACCGTCAGGCCGATGAAATCCGCCTCCGCGGCCGGCGGGTTCGGCAGCTCCTTGCGCACCAGCACCGCGGCGTGAACGGCGGCCGCACCGGCCACGCGGCAATAATCCTTCAGCGCCGCCAGCGTCAGTCCTTCGTCGAGAATGTCATCCACCACCAGCACCACGCGCCCGGCCAGGCTGTGCTCCGGCCGCACACGCCAGTGCAGCTCGCCGCCACGGGTGGCACCGCGGTAGCGGGTGGCGTGGAGGTAGTCGACCTGGAGGGGAAAGTCGAGCCGGCTCAGCAATCCGCCCATGGCCGGCATCCCCCCGTGCAGGACGCAGATGACCAGCGGATCGGCCTCGGCGAGCTGCCGGGTGATCTCCATGGCCATGCGATCCAGCGCCGTCTCCACCGCCGCGCGGTCATGGAGGCACTCGGCCTCGGTTCGCACCCGTCGGATTTCCCCGGGGGCGGGAGCCTCGCCGCGATCAGAAGGTGAAGGTGACCGTGTCGTCATCCATGGCCTCGCTGATGAGGTAGGCGCCGCCGACCGTCTCATCGATCTCGGGAATGAGCTCGTCGTTGAACAGTTCCACGGCGGGATTGCACACCTTGAACCGGACGCCGGCGCGATGGGCGTCGCGGATGAAATCGTAGACCGACTTGCCGCTGTCCTCGCGGATGAACATCCGCTCGGCCACGCCACGCTGGGCGAGGGCGGCGGAACCGCCGCTGAAGGCCACCTCCACCGTGTACTCCATGGCCGCGGCAACGGTCGCGAGAAAGAACGGCGCACCCGCCTCCGCGGGTCGGGAAGGATCGGTATTGACCAGTACCACCAGCAGCTTGCTAGCCATCCGCATACTCCGGACGTGTTGAGGGATGAGAGCCGTCGTCGGTGCCGGCCCGGAGGACGGAAGGGGCATTATAGGGAGCCCGCCCGGCCAATTCCAGCCCGTCAGACCAGCTCGGAAACCATCCCATACGCCCAATCAAGCGGCTGTTTCAAAAGATAAATACAACCATCCACCACAGAGAGCCGGAGAACAGGCAGGGTTGTGACGTTTCCCATCACCGACCCTTCAGATCGGGTTCATGAGACGAACAGAACGATATCCATCCATGGTTTTCTCCATGAGCTCCGTGTCTCCGTGGTGAACGAGCAGGCTGCCACGAATCCACATGCACCGGCAGTCTGCAGTTGAACCGTTTATCAGCGATTCATGCGGGAGGCTTGCGGGATCCAGGCGGGAGGTAGACCAGGTGGGCCGGGCAACCGCTGCGACAATCGCTGGCGCCGAAACCGGGTACGGGCACCTGCGCTGCCGGCGCGCGGAGGGTTTCACGCAGCAGCGCGTGCTCGTCGGCGCCCGGGTGGGTCTCCACCCGCTCCAGGCGGAAGTCCGGATGCATGAGCAGCGCATCCACGTGCCAGTGATACCGGCCCTCCCCCGACTCGGCCAGCCTGCGGTGCCGCGCCACCCGCTGGGCGAGATTGCGCCGCGCACTGCCCACATATACATACCAGCCCGGGGCCAGGTCCCAATCACCCAGGGCTCCGGCACGGATGCGAGCCGGGCAACGGAGTACCAGAAACAACCGATAGGCGCCGCTGTTCTCCACCCGCCCTAGTCGGTGTCCTCGCCGCGCTTGCGCAGGGAAGCCGAGTTGATCCGCACCACCGTGGTGTCGGCCGGTTTCTGATCCACGTAGTGGGGACGCTCGTTGCGCCCCAGCCCCAGGGCCTCGGCCAGTTCCGCCTCGCGCGCCGCGATGAGGCTGAGACAGTCCCGCACTCCTTCCAGGGTGGTCTCGGAAAGGGTGTGGCGCATGCCGGGCTGTGGCGTGGTGTCGCGGATGACGCTCGCCAGCACCTTGCGCATCATGCGCATGATGCGCTGTTCCTGGGTGAGTTCCTCGCTCATGCTTCTCTCCTGTCAGGGTGCGGGGCGTACCGCCCCGTCGTGATCGTGGCGCCAGTGTAACCCGGATGGTCCGCCGCGTATCGGTGCCAGCTTCCGGGTGGGGCCTGCTGCCCAGAGCGGGGCCTGCTGCATCGGCGGGGTGGATGCTTTGCGAAGTCTGGCGTTTTGGTGCATGATAAGCGGCTTAAATTCGGGTGAATCACTGAATCACGGCTTCAAGTGAGTCATCGAAGCGAACATCTGGTCATGAACGAAGCGGGAGGTCGCTCACTGCATGGCGAAGGAAGACCATATCGAGATGGAAGGCACGGTCATCGAGACCCTGCCCAACACCATGTTCCGGGTCGAGCTGGAAAATGGACACATCGTCACGGCCCACATTTCCGGCAAGATGCGCAAGCACTACATCCGCATCCTGACCGGTGACAAGGTCACCGTTCAGCTCACGCCCTACGACCTGTCCAAGGGTCGCATCACCTTCCGTACCCGCTGAGGCTCCCCCCGCCGCGCAGCGGCCGTCCATGCCCTGATTCTCCGCCGGCCCGGCTCCCGTCCGCAGCGCCAGTGCCCGTCCCGCGCACCGGTGCCTGCCCATCCCCGGCGCATCCGGGCTCGTCCCCGCCCGCATCGAAAACGGCGCCCCGATGGGCGTCCGCAGATCTCATGCGTTGGGGACTGGGCCTGCGATCCGTGCGCCGGTCCGCCGCCCCGGGCGACCGCCGGTGAGGGATGGCCTTACGGACGCTCAGCTCTTCGCCTCGAGCTCGAATTCCAGCTCGTCGTCGCGCGCCGTTACGTTCACGCGCCCGCCGTGGGCGAGCTTGCCGAACAGCAGCTCCTCGGCCAGCGGGCGCTTGATGCGCTCCTGGATGAGGCGGGCCATGGGGCGGGCGCCCATCTGTGCGTCGTAACCGTGCTCCGCCAGCCATTCCCGGGCGCTCTCGTCCACTTCCAGCGACACCCCCTTCTCCTCCAGCTGCAGCTCCAGCTCGGAGATGAACTTGTCCACCACGTGGGCGATGACCACCGGCGACAGGGATTCGAACTGGATGATGGCATCCAGACGGTTGCGGAACTCCGGCGTGAAGCTGCGGCGGATCACCTCCATCGCGTCGGTACTGTGATCCTGGCTGGTGAAGCCGATGGAGGGGCGCGCGGCCAGCTCCGCCCCGGCGTTGGTGGTCATCACCAGGACCACGTTGCGGAAGTCGGCCTGGCGGCCGTTGTTGTCCGTCAGGGTGCCGTGGTCCATCACCTGCAGCAGCAGGTTGAACACGTCCGGGTGGGCCTTCTCCACCTCGTCCAGCAGCAGCACCGCATGGGGATGCTTGGTGATGGCCTCGGTGAGCAGTCCGCCCTGGTCGTAGCCGACGTAACCGGGGGGCGCGCCGATGAGACGGGAGACGGTATGCCGCTCCATGTACTCGGACATGTCGAAGCGGATGAGCTCGATGCCCATGATCCGGGCCAGCTGCCGCGTCACCTCGGTCTTGCCCACGCCGGTGGGGCCGGCGAACAGGAACGACCCGATGGGCTTGTCCGGGTTACCCAGCCCGGCGCGGGACATCTTGATGGCCGAGCCGAGGGTCTCGATGGCCGTGTCCTGGCCGAACACCGCGAGCTTGAGATCCCGCTCCAGGGTGCGCAGGGCGTCCTTGTCCGAGGCGGAGACGTTCTTGGGCGGAATCCGCGCCATGCTCGCCACCACCTGCTCCACATCGCCCACGGTGATGGTCCGCCGGCGCCGTGACGGGGGCAGCAGCCGCTGGCGGGCACCCACCTCGTCGATGACGTCGATGGCCTTGTCCGGCAGGTGCCGATCATTGATGTAGCGATCCGCCAGTTCGGCCGCCGCGCGCAGGGCCCGCGGCGCGTACTTCACCTGGTGGTGCTCCTCGAACCGGCTCTTCAGGCCACGCAGGATCTGCACCGTCTCTTCAACCGACGGCTCGGTGATGTCGATCTTCTGGAACCGCCGCGCCAGGGCCCGGTCCTTCTCGAAGACGCCCCGGTACTCCTGGTAGGTGGTGGCGCCGATGCACTTGAGCTGGCCCGAGGCGAGCATGGGCTTGATCAGGTTGGAGGCGTCCATGACGCCGCCGGAGGCCGCGCCGGCCCCGATGATGGTGTGAATCTCGTCGATGAACAGGATTGAGCCGGGCTCGTTCTCGAGCTGATGCAGGACCGCCTTGAGGCGTTTCTCGAAATCGCCCCGGTACTTGGTGCCGGCCAGCAGCGCACCCAGGTCGAGGGCGTAGATGGTGCTCTCCGACAGCACCTCGGGCACCTGGTCGTCGACGATCATCCGCGCGAGCCCTTCGGCGATGGCGGTTTTGCCCACCCCGGCCTCGCCGACGTAGAGCGGGTTGTTCTTGCGCCGCCGGCACAGTACCTGGATGGTGCGTTCCACCTCGCGGGCCCGGCCGATGAGCGGGTCAATGAGACCCCGCCGGGCGCTCTCGTTGAGGTTGGTGGCGTAGGTCTCCAGCGGACTCTTGCCCGGAACGGCCTGGGTCTGCTCCTCATCCTGCAGCGACTCGGGATCGAGCGGCTGCTCCTCCTCCACCTTCGAGATGCCGTGGGCCACGTAGTTGAGCACGTCCAGCCGGTTGATGTCCTGCTCCCGCAGCAGGTAGACGGCGTGGGACTCCTGCTCGCTGAACAGCGCCACGAGCAGGTTGGCGCCGGTCACCTCCTTCTTGCCGCTGGACTGGATGTGGAAGACCGCCCGCTGCAGCACCCGCTGGAAGCCGAGCGTGGGCTGGGTCTCGCCCTCCACGGCGCTGGCGGGAAAGACGGGGGTGGTCTCCTCGACGAACTGGACCAGTTCCCGGCGCAGCCGCTCCAGGTTGGCGCCACAGGCGCGCAGCACCTCCGCGGCGCTGGGATTGTCCAGCAGCGCCAGCAGCAGATGCTCCACGGTGATGTACTCGTGGCGCTTCTGGGCGGCCTCCCTGAAGGCCGTGTTGAGGGTGAACTCCAGTTCCTGGCTGAGCATGGTCTCGCTCCCGTCGTGCGCGCCTCAGGCCGCTTCCATGGTACAGAGCAGCGGGTGCTGATGGTTGCGCGAATAATCGTTCACCTGCGTCACCTTGGTTTCGGCGATGTCGCGGGTATAGATGCCGCACACGCCCTTGCCCTGGGTGTGGACCTGCAGCATGACCCGGGTGGCCGTCTCCCGATCCATGTTGAAGAACTGCTGCAGAATGTCCACCACGAACTCCATGGGCGTGAAATCATCGTTCAGAAGCACCACCTTGTATCTGGGCGGTCGCTTGAGCTTGGGCTTGGCCTCCTGTGTCGCCAGGCCGTCATCGTGCTGGTGCTTGTCGGTGTCGCTCATCGTTCCACTGTCTGCGATCCGTTCCCGGAATGATATGCACACCCTTCCGGGTGCTTCCCACGAGTTATTAGACCAGAAATGCACGCGCAAGTTGAAGTGCCCGGGCAGTGGGGGAATTGGTAGTAAAAATATGTGGTTATAACATTGACGGAAGGAGAACCTGCGGGCCGGGGCGTCCCTGCCGCAATCGGGGTGCGGACCTCGGCGCGACGTTCCCGGGGCGCCGGATCCTGCCCGGGCGGAGTCGTGCCTGGAGCGGGCGGCGGGGCCCGACGGGCCCCGCCGCCGGTGCAGGTCTACATCTTGCCGATCATGGCGTCACCGAACTGCGAGCAGGAGAGCAGGGTCGCGCCATCCATCAGGCGCTCGAAATCATAGGTCACGGTCTTGGCGGCGATGGCCCCTTCCATGCCCTTGACGATGAGGTCGGCGGCTTCGACCCAGCCCAGGTGGCGCAGCATCATCTCCGCGGAGAGGATCAGCGATCCGGGGTTCACCTTGTCCTGGCCGGCGTACTTGGGCGCCGTGCCGTGGGTCGCCTCGAACATGGCCACGCTGTCGGAGAGGTTGGCCCCCGGCGCGATGCCGATGCCGCCCACCTGCGCGGCAAGGGCGTCGGAGATGTAGTCGCCGTTCAGGTTCAGGGTGGCGATGACATCGTACTCGTCCGGGCGCAGCAGGATCTGCTGCAGGAAGGCGTCCGCGATCACGTCCTTCACCACGATACCGGCGCCGGTCTTCGGGTTCTTCAGCACATGCCAGGGACCGCCGTCCAGGGGCTGGGCGCCGAACTCGTCCCGGGCCAGCTCGTAGCCCCACTCCTTGAACGCGCCCTCGGTGAACTTCATGATATTGCCCTTGTGCACCAGGGTCATGGACGGGCGGTTGTTGTCGATGGCGTACTGGATGGCCTTGCGCACCAGGCGCCGCGTCCCCTCGCGGGAGACCGGCTTGATGCCGATGCCGGAGCTCTCCGGGAAGCGGATTTTCTTCACTCCCATCTGCTTCTGGAGGAAATCCACCACCTGCTTCACCTCCGGTGTGCCCGCGGCCCACTCGATGCCCGCGTAGATGTCCTCGGAGTTCTCCCGGAAGATGACCATGTCGGTCTTCTCGGGCTCCTTCACGGGGCTCGGGGTACCGTCGAAGTAGCGGACCGGGCGCAGGCAGACGTAGAGATCGAGCTCCTGGCGCAGGGCCACGTTGAGGGAGCGGATGCCACCGCCGACCGGGGTGGTCAGGGGGCCCTTGATGGAGACGACGAAGTCGCGCACCGCCTCCATGGTCTCCGCGGGCAGCCAGGTGTTCTCGCCATAGACCTTGTTGGCCTTCTCACCGGCGAAAACCTCCATCCAGGCGATGCCGCGCTCCCCGCCGTAGGCCTTCTCCACCGCCGCGTCCACCACCTTGCGCATCACCGGGGTGATGTCCACACCAATGCCGTCACCCTCGATGAACGGGATGATGGGGCGCGCCGGAACGCTCAGGGAGTAGTCACTGTTGACCGTGATTCTTTCGCCCTCGGCGGGGACGGTGATATGTTGGAAGGCCATAAACGCTCCTTAAGTGGTCCATAAAACCGGCTGATTATATCATCAACGCATAGCGTGGCGATGCCGGAGCTCCCCCACAGACGTGGGACGATTGTCCATACATCCCTTATGAAAATCATCCTCTTCAACAAGCCCTACGGCATGCTCAGCCAGTTCACCGACTCCGCCGGCCGGGACACCCTGGCGCCTGCGGTGCCCGTACCGGGCGTCTACCCGGCCGGCCGCCTGGATCGGGACAGCGAGGGCCTGCTGCTGCTGACCGACGACGGGGAGCTTCAGCACCGCATCAGCGATCCCCGCCACAAGCTGGAGAAGCGCTACTGGGTGCAGGTGGAGGGCGAGCCCGACGATGCGGCGCTGGATCGGCTGCGGCGCGGGGTGGAGCTGTCAGACGGGAAGACCCGCCCGGCGCGGGTGCGATTGATTCCCGAACCGGAACTGTGGCCCCGTGATCCGCCCATCCGCTTCCGGGCCAGCATCCCCACCCGCTGGCTGGAGATCGCCATCCGGGAAGGCAGGAACCGCCAGGTGCGGCGCATGACCGCGGCGGTGGGTCATCCCACCCTGCGGCTGGTCCGGGTGGCCATCGGACCGTGGCGGCTGGAGGGGCTGGAACCGGGCCAGTGGCGCGAGGAACCCCTCACCGGGTCGATCGCCAGCGCCCTGCCGCCTCCGCGTCGCTCTCGCGGGCATCGACCCAGCGCGAGCCGGCCCCGGTCTCCTCGCGTTTCCAGAACGGGGCGCGGGTCTTGAGGTAGTCCATGATGAACTCGCAGGCGGCGAAGGCATCGCCCCGGTGGGCGCTGGCCACCGCCACCAGCACGATGGGATCGGTGGGCTGCAGGGCGCCCACCCGGTGGATCACCGTGACATCGAGGATGTCCCAGCGCCCGCGCGCCTGCGCGACGATGCCCTCGAGGGCCTTCTCGGTCATGCCCGGGTAGTGCTCCAGGGTCATGGCGTGGACGCCATCGCCCTCGTTCACGTCCCGGACCAGCCCCACGAACGCCGCCACCGCACCCACCGCCGGATTGTCCCGGCTGAGAGCGGCCACCTCGGCACCCACGTCGAATGTCTCCTGCTGAACCCGGATCACCACCGTCATCCCCTGCAGCGTGTCCCTTGTTGGAGGCTATGCCAAAGCCCCCCACCGGGCAAGCCCCGCCCGGGTCGGCGATTGGTTCACCGTAACAGAACGGTCTCACCACGAAGGCACGAAGGGCACGAAGAAAAGACAAAGACGGTTTAACCGCAGATTGACGTTGATTTGCGTTTATTGTTGCGAGCTTGCAGGAAAGGCCCTGCTGAAGCGGGGCAACTTGTTCACGCCAGCGGACGCCGCCTGCAAGCGGCTTTCGATGTCTCAAGCAAAATCAACGTTAATCAGCGTTAATCTGTGGTTGATTGCCTTTATGACTTTCTTCGTGTCCTTCGCGCCTTCGTGGTGAAAGGACACCACAAAAAAACGCCGCGGCCGGAGCCGCGGCGTTTTCTGTGAGGCCGGACCGGTTACTCGGCGCTGGTGTTGGCGGCCAGCGGGATGGATTCGGCCGGCGGCTCGATCTGCAGGGTCTCGAAGAAGGTCCCCATGCCCACCAGCAGACGGTACTGGGCGAACAGGTTGGTGTAGTCGGCAGTCACGAAGGCGCGGCTCGCCTCGAACACCTCGTTCTCGGTGTCCAGGACGTCCAGCAGGGTACGCTGGCCGATGTTGAACTGCTTCGTGTAGGCCTCGCGGGTACGCTTGGTGGCGTCGACGTGCTTCTGCAGGTAGTCCCGCTGCTCCTTGGTGGACTGGTAGGAGGTCCAGGACAGGCGCAGGCTCTCCTCCACCTGGCGCTGGGTGTTGTTGCTGATCTCCTTGGCCTCGTTGATGAGGTGGGCGGTCTGCTGCTTGCGGGCGGTGTCGGCGCCGCCGTTGAAGAGGTTCCAGCGCATGCGCAGCATGGCGGTGAAATCCTCGTCATCACCTTCGCGCCCGTCCCAGTCCTCGTTCCAGGTCCGGCCCACCTCGATGTCGAAGCGGGGGTAGAAGGCATGCTTGGAGGCCTCGTGCTGGGCCAGCGCGGCGTCCACGTCGGAGAGCGATGACTTCAGGGTCGGGTGGTTGTTCAGGCCCGAGGAGATGGCCTGCTCCACGGTGCTGGGCAGGACGGCCTCGGCGCCCGCCGGACGCTCCAGCGCCTCGGGGGGGGCGCCCACCACCCGGATGTAGGCGGCTTCGGCCTCCTGCACGTTGTTGCGGGCGGCCACCACGTTGGCCTCGGCCCGGGCCAGGCGGCCCTCCACCTGGTCGAGGTCGGCGGTGCGGCCCACGCCCGATTCGCTGCGCAGCCTGATCTGGTCGTGGATACGCTGATGGGCCGCCAGGTTGTCCTCGGCGAGCTTCAGCAGATCCTGCTGGCGCAGCAGTTCGAGATAGGCCTCGGCGGTGCGCAGGCCCGTGTTCTGGGCGGTGCCGGCCACGTTGTAGGCCGCCGAGTTGACCCGCGCCTCCTGGCGCTGCACCTCGCTGCGGGTGGCGAATCCATCGAACACCATCTGGCGCAGGTTGACGGCGACCTCCTTGCGGGTCAGCCACTTGTCGTCAGGCGCGGTATTGGCGTTGTCGCTCCACTCCCGTCCGATGCCAGCGCTCACGTCCACCTTCGGGAAGTAGCCGGCGCGGGCCTGCTTGATCTCCTCGTCGCGGGAGAGACGTTCGTTGGTGGTGGTCAGAATCTGTGGGTTGGTGGCCAGGGTCTGCTGGATGGCCTCTTCCAGGGTGACGGCCTGGGCCGAGGCGGCAGCGGTCAGGCCGAGGGTAGCCATCACGACTGCAAGTGTGCGCGGTTTGAACTCCATCTCTTTATCTCCGGTCTGTCTTGCGAACTGGAAAGCGAGGCGTGACAGAGGTTGTTTTCTGTACCGCTCTCTTTTTTTTTGCGCTATGCGGCAAACTATCAACAACATAGCCCATCATGGACGACATTTCTACGCCCGGCGGATGGATATAACAAGACCCCCGCACCTGCGGACCGACAAGCATGCGTTTTTACCCGAACCGGCGGGAAAAGGGCCTATCGGAGTCCGGGCTTCATCAAGACTCCATGCCGGCCACCGTCAACACTGCCCGGTTCTTCAGGCCGGGCGTCCTGTAGGGCGGCGCGGGGCCGGGAGATGTGGAAATTCTCCCGCCGCGGATAACATCTGAGGGCGGATGGCCTAAGCCATCCGCCCTCCCGAAGGGTCCTTCCTGTCGGTCAGATCACCGTTCAGATGACGCTAACCTGCGTGCCATCTTCCACCAGCAGTGTCGCACCATTGGCGGCGGTGTAGGTCACGAAGCCGTTCACATCCGGAACCCCGCTGGTGCTCCACCCATCGGCATTGCCGGAGGTGAGGCCGATATCCAGATAATCACCCGGGTTCCCCATGACATGCAGCACGTTGTTGCCATCCGTGAAATTCAGCACATCAGCGGCGCTGAGCTTCACGGTCGTCCCCACGCTCGCCAGGGAATCCGCGTCATCCGTGATGAGAATGCCCTCGATGTTATGAATGGAGGTCTTTCCCGTCAGGTCAACCGTGGAGTTCGCCGTTGGATTCCCATCGATGCGCAGCAGATCGATACCGGCGCCGCCGTCGATGACAGTGTCGACTGCGTCGTACACCAGGATGTCGTTGCCGCCATTGCCGTACACCTGATCGGCGCCCCCACCCCCGTTCAGGAAGTCGATGCCGGCACCGCCGTTGAGGGTGTCGGCGCCACCCGCGCCATAGAGGTAGTTGATCACCGAGGCACTCGGATCCGAAAGCGTGTCTCCCCCGGAAGTGCCGTCGGTCGAGAGCACCGGCGGCTGTACCAGATTAGTGCCCGGCTCCGGATCGATCGCCGCGGTGATGGCGAAGTGCTTGTGGCCACCCACATCCGTTCCCTGGGGATCGAGCTGGGTGTTCTTGTCGATGATGGTGACCCCTTCCAGGCTGAAGTCCGTCACGATGGTCTTCGTTCCGGCCGAGGCCTCAAGCGACACCGCGTAAGTGTTGTCGGGATTGATGTCGAAGCCCACATCCTGGTTCAGGTTGCCCTCCTGGCCCTGTGCGTCGAGCAGGATGTACTTCGAGTAGGACTTGAAGGGATTATTCTCCTCGACGAAGGTCAGGATGGTCTGCTGGACGGTGACATTGGAGTTGGTTATCAGCGACCCGTTCAGGAAGTTGGCCTGACTGCTGTCGGTGATGGTTCCAACGCCGAGGGTGTCACCGGCACTGGCGCCGCTGATGTTGCTCAGCGACACGTCCACCGTCTCGTCCGGCTCGCTGTACGGCGGGTCGTTGTTGATGGTCTGCACGTACACCGTCTGCGAGGTGTCGCCCGGGTTGAACGTCACCGAGGTGATCTCGGTGGTCAGGCCCGCGTCGGCGTAGAACTTCGTCACATAGTCGGTGCCATCGGCCGTACCGCCGCTGAACGCGAGGTCCGCCGTCACCGCCTGGTCGCTCGCCCCGTTCAGGCTCACCGTGTAGGCCAGCACGCCGCCCTCTTCCACCGGACCGGCATCACTGATGTTGATGGTCGGCAGCGTGCCGTCGGTCAGCGTGCCGGTGGCGTTCACGTCACCCGCGTTCGCACCGCTGATGTTGCTCAGCGACACGTCCACCGTCTCGTTCACCTCGTTGTACGGCGGGTCGTTGTTGAACGTCTTCACGTACACCGTCTGCGAGGTGTCGCCCGGGTTGAACGTCACCGAGGTGATCTCGGTGGTCAGGCCCGCATCGGCGTAGAACTTCACCTCGTAGTCGCTGCCACCCGTGGCCGTGCCGCTGCCCGCGAACCCCAGGTCCGCCGTCACCGCCTGGTCGCTCGCCCCGTTCAGGCTCACCACGTAGGCCAGCGTCGTGCCTTCCGACACCGTCCCGGCATCGGCGATGCTGATGGTCGGCAGCGTGCCGTCGGTCAGCGTGCCGGTGGCGTTCACGTCACCCGCGTTCGCGCCGCTGATGTTGCTCAGCGACACGTCCACCGTCTCGTTCACCTCGTTGTACGGCGGGTCGTTGTTGAACGTCTTCACGTACACCGTCTGCGAGGTGTCGCCCGGGTTGAACGTCACCGAGGTGATCTCGGTGGTCAGGCCCGCATCGGCGTAGAACTTCACCTCGTAGTCGCTGCCACCCGTGGCCGTGCCAGTCCCCGCGAACCCCAGGTCCGCCGTCACCGCCTGGTCGCTCGCCCCGTTCAGGCTCACCACGTAGGCCAGCGTCGTGCCTTCCGACACCGTCCCGGCATCGGCGATGCTGATGGTCGGCAGGT
>NZ_QPJY01000004.1:146657-206989 GCF_003337735.1 Thioalbus denitrificans
CACCGCCTGGTCGCTCGCCCCGTTCAGGCTCACCACGTAGGCCAGCGTCGTGCCTTCCGACACCGTCCCGGCATCGGCGATGCTGATGGTCGGCAGGTCGCTGTCCATGATGACACCGATGGCCGCGCCGGTGCCCTGGGCACCAGTGAGGGCCTCCGCCGTCACCGTGAAGTTCTCGTTCGCCTCGCCGTAGGGCGGGTCATTGTTGTAGGTCTGGACGTAGACGTTGATGGCGGTCTGGCCCGGCGCGAAGGTGAGAACATTACCGGGGATGGGCTGGGTCAGGGCCGCGTCATAGTAGAACTGGACACCGTTGTAATCGGTGCTGTCAGCCGTACCGTCGGTTGCCGAGAGCGCCACGGTGGCCGGCTGACCCGCCGGACCACTGAGTGTCACCAGGAATTCCGCGGGATTGCCCTCCTCGACGGCATCGCCCTCGTCACCGACGAAGACGATATTGACCACCGGTTCCTCCTCGATGACCAGTGCCGGCTGCGGCTCGAGGAATTCAAAGCCCAGCCCCGTGGTCTCGAAGCCGCTGTCCGGGGTCATGCTGTTGCCGGTGAGTTCCACAACGGCGTAGCTGGTGCCGCCTTCGTCAACGGGCGCACCGGCCTCTCCCGCACCCGGTCCCGCGGCGGTGGGCGCCAGTAGCGCGGTGGGGTCCTCGCCGGCGAGGATGGCCTGCTGGATGGCGTCTACCGAAGCAATCGCCTCGGCGGCCTGCTCCGCGCCTGGCGGAGTGAAGACCGAACTGTCCAGCATCGCCTCGGCATTGCGGCCGAGGTCCAGACGGGTCCCGTCGGTGAATTCGACCATCACCGCGGAGGCATCGCCGGTCTGGATGACCTCATTTAGATGGACGGCATCTCCCAGCGCGAGAATGCGGGATACACCGTCGGTGGAGATGGCCGTGGCCGACCCCTTCAGGGCCGTGACGAAGCCGATTACCTGCGCGCTGGTTGCCATGGTGTGTCTCCTGATTCTTTCACATAGGTCCATGTCGGGCCCGGACATGGACCCGCCGCTTCTGTATTAAGGCTAGACCTGCTGGGCGGGCCCACCATTGGACCTTGGTACAGGTCGGGGGAATTCGTGACGGGGTTGGCAGAGTTCGGGGGGCGGGGAACTGCGAACGAACGAGGGACTGCCACTACCTGGCCGGATGAATCCGGCCCTACGGCCCGGGTGGGTGGGGAGACGGGATCCCAGGTGCAGATTCATCCGCACAGGGTGCCGGGGTTCGGCGCCGTGCCTGGCCGGATGAATCCGGCCCTACGCACTCATGGTGATGAGTGATGGGAAAACGGCTCCGTCACCCGCCTTCCCTAGGAGCCTGTCGGACTTGAGCGATCGTAGCGAGCCGAGTGGGAGAGCGAGGACAGATGGGGCCGATTTTGAGGCGCATAGTGGGTCTATGTAACGAAAAATCGGACCCATATGGACCGCTGTCCCGCCGGCGCAGTAGATCAGTCTCAAGTCCGACAGGCTCCCAGCCACCCGGAACTCGCCGTTATCCGTCAATGGACCGTCCGTCCGGGCTGGCCGTTCACCAGCAGGGCCAGTTGCAGACGGTCCTTCGTCCCGGTCTTCTGGAAGATGGAGCCGAGGTGGGCCTTGACCGTGCGTTCGGTGATGCCGAGTTCGGAGGCGATGACCTTGTTGCTGGCACCGCCGGCCACCAGCCGGGCGGTATCCAGCTCCCGCGCGGTCAACCCCTCCAGACCGTTTCCGCTGGCCCCGGGCACGGCGCCGGCTCCGGCCGCGCGGATGAGGCGCTGCATCAGGCTCCAGCCCACCCAGACCTCGCCGTCGAGCACCGTCCGCACCGCCTGGGCCAGCAGCGGCTGGGCCATGTAGGTGTTGCAGTAGCCGCGGATCCCGGCCATCAGGAAGGTCAGTCCCTCGTCGTCTCCAGGTCGATCCGAAAAGAGGATGATGCGCAGGTTGGGGTGGGCCTTGTGCAGCTGCACGACCCCATCGCGACCGTTCAGACCCGGCAGCCGGTGATGTAGCAGCAGCAATCCGGCCGGACGGGCGGCAAGCCATTGGCGCAGCAGATCGAGGTTGGCGACAGTGCCCGTCTGGAAGCCGGAGCCCAGCGCATCGCGCCAGCGTCCGGCGAGTTCGTCCCGGTTCGTGCCGATAACCACCATGGTGGCGCTCTCAACGTTCCCTGAGTGCATACTCCTTGGCCCTCAATACCGGTTTGAGGAGATATTCGAGCACCGTCTTCTTCCCGGTGAGGATGTCCACCCCGGCCTGCATCCCGGAGATGATGGGCAGCGGCTTCTGTTCACTGCCCAGATGGTTCTTGTCCGTGCGGACCCGTACCAGATAGTAGGTCTCACCGTTTTCGTCCGTGAGGCTGTCGGGACTGATCTGCTCGAGCTTGCCCGGCAGCCCCCCGTAAATGGCGAAATCGTAGGCGGTGAACTTGACCATGGCCGCCTGGCCCGGATGGAGGAAGCCGATGTCCCGCGGGGAGATCTTGGCTTCCACCATCAGGCTGTCCTCCAGGGGCACGATCTCCACGAGATCCATGCCCGGCTGCACCACACCGCCCTCGGTGGTCACCAGCAGCCGTTTCACTTCGCCACGCACAGGTGAACGCACCAGGGTCCGCTCCACCCGGTCTTCGAGGGCGATGTTGGACTCCGACAGCCGTCCCATCTCGGCGGTGGTCTCGTTGAGTTCCGTGCGCGCATCGTTGCGGAACGCCAGCCGCGCCTCCTCCAGTTTGCGCTGGGCCTCATCCAGGCGCGACTGGACCCGGGGAATGGCCAGTTCGGTGGCCTTGAGATCGCCGCGCAGATCGTTGACCTGGCGCTCGAGCCGCAGTACCTCCACCTCGGAAATGGCGCCGTCCTTGACCAGCGGGCGGGTCATTACCAGTTCGCGGTAGGCCAGGTTGTAGCTGCGCCCCACCTGGCCCTTTTTCGCCTCCAGCTCCGCCAGCTCCTGCCGGCGCTGGGTCTCCTGCTCCCGCAGGATGCGGATGCTGGCCTCCAGCTGCTGCTGGCGGGTGTCGTAGAGCTCCCGTTCCCGCTCCACCAGTTCGGGCTGCTCCTTGACCACCTCCTCCGGGGCCTTGAACTCCTCCCCCAGGGCTTCGGCGCGCAGGCGGGCGGCCTTGGCGGCGAGGGCCAGGTAGCGCAGCCGGCTCTCCCGGAACGAGGAGGAGAACCGAACGTCGTCGATCTTAATCAGGACCTGGCCCTTGTCGACGATGTCGCCTTCATGCACCAGGAGCTCGCCAACGATACCGCCTTCGAGATTCTGGATGACCTGGACCTGGCGGGAGGGGATCACCTTGCCCACGCCGCGGGTCACCTCGTCCAGCTCGGCGCGGCTGGCCCAGACCCCGGCGAGGGCGATGAACAGCAGGATCGACCAGACGATGAAACGCCCCCCCCGCGGAGCGTCCTCGAGCACGGC
Source organism: Thioalbus denitrificans (assembly GCF_003337735.1). Taxonomy (NCBI): domain Bacteria; kingdom Pseudomonadati; phylum Pseudomonadota; class Gammaproteobacteria; order Chromatiales; family Ectothiorhodospiraceae; genus Thioalbus; species Thioalbus denitrificans. Next base: position 150,096 of record NZ_QPJY01000004.1, read on the forward strand.
GGCGGCGGCATCCGAAACGAAGTCCAGATCCTCCGGCTCCTTGATCATGGAAGGGTTGGCCGGGGTCCGGGGCTCACCCGCCGCGCCGCTGCGCTCTATGTCTCGTCTTTCCTCGTCCATGTCCGCCCGTTCTAGCGCGCCACGCGCAGCTTGCCCTGTTTGAGCGCCTCCAGGACCTGCTCCTTGGGTCCGTCGGCGACGATGCGACCGCTGTCCATGACCACGATCCGGTCCACCAGGTTGAGCAGGGAGGCCCGGTGGGTCACCAGCACCACGGTCTTTCCGGCCAGCACCTGCACCATCCGGGTCTTGAACTGCTCCTCGGTGGTGTTGTCCATGGAGTTGGTGGGTTCGTCCAGCAGCAGGATCGGCGGTTCCAGCAGCAGGGCGCGGGCGATGGCAATGGCCTGGCGCTGGCCGCCGGAGAGGGTTTCGCCCCGCTCGCCCACCATCATGTCGAACCCGGCCGGATTCAGGTTGACGAAATCGGTCACCCCGGACAGCTCCGCCACCCGCAGAACTTCCCGATCATCGGCGAATGGCGCCCCGAGACGGATGTTATCCCGCACGCTGCCATAGAACAGGAGTGTGTCCTGGGGAACGTAACCGGTGTTGCGGCGCAGATCCGCCGGGTCTATCTGGCGCAGGTCGATGCCGTCGATGCGCACCGCCCCGTCCGTGGGCGCATAGAGTCCGAGGATGAGCTTCTCCACCGTGGTCTTGCCGGAGCCGACCCGGCCGATGAGCGCCACCTTCTCCCCGGCGCGGATGCGCAGGTTGACGCCGGTCAGTGCCCGCTCGCTCTGCCCGGGGTAGGAGAAGCTGACGTCCCGCAGATCGATATCGCCCTGCAGGACCGGCCGGTGGACAAAATCCTGTCCCGTGGACCGCTCCTGGGGCAGGCCCATGATGGAGTTCAGGCTCTGCAGGGCCGCCCGTGCCTGGTGGTAGCGGGTGGCCAGGTTGGCCACCTGGCCGGTGGGCGCGACCGCCCGGCCGGTGAGAATGACGCTGGCGATGAGGCCGCCGAGGCTGATCTCGCCCTCCCCGATCAGATAGACGCCGAAGATGACCGTGCCCACCGTGGCCAGTTGCTGCATCAGCACGGCGATGTTGAGGGCCGAGGCCGAGAGCATCCGCGCGCGCACGCCCCACCGGGCCATGTAGCCGGTGGCCTGCTCCAGGCGCCGCTGTATCACCCCCTCCGCGCCCAGGGTCTTGATGGCCTCCAGCCCGGTGAGGCTCTCCACCAGGGTGGCGTTCTTCTGGGTGGCCATGCGCATGGAGTGATCCACCGCCTCGCGCAGGGGTCCCTGCACGAACAGGGCGTAGATGAGGACGATGGGAATGGCCACCGCGGGCACCAGCACGATGGGGCCGCCCACGAAGGCGATCACGACCAGGAACAGGACCACGAAGGGGAGATCCACAACGGTCGAGATGGTGGCCGAGGTGATGAAATCGCGGACACTCTCGAATTCGCGCAGGTTGTTGGCGAAGGCCCCCACGGAGACGGGCCGGTCCATCATCCGGATGCCCAGTACCCGCTCGAATATCATGGCCGAGAGAATCACGTCCGACTTGCGCCCGGCGATATCGATGAAGTAGCCGCGCAACGCCCGCAGCAGCAGGTCGAAGCCGTAGACGATGGCGACACCGATGGCCAGCACCCAGAGGGTCTCCACCGCATTGTTGGGCACCACCCGGTCATAGACGTTCATGATGAACAGCGGGCTGGCCAGGGCGAACAGGTTGATGAGGAACGAGGCCACCAGCACATCGCGGTAGATGCGCCAGGACCGGGCCAGGGTGCCCCAGAACCAGTGCCGGCTGCGGATGCCGAGCAGTTCGGGGGCCCGGGCGTCGAACCGGTACTCGGGCCGCACGAAGATGACATAGCCGGTGTAGAGGGGCTCAATCTCGGCGAGGGCCACCTCCGCCACGCCGGTGCCGGACTCGGGCTGCACCACCTGCGCCTTCCCGTTGCGGTTGTCCAGCGCCAACAGCAGGCAGGCCTGGTTGTCCTCCAGCAGCAGGACCGCCGGCAGGGTAAGGGGGCTGATGCGCCGCAGCGGGCGCTTCACCAGCCGCGCCGAGAGCCCGCCCCGGGCGGCGGCCCGGACGAACAGTTCGGGGGTGAGGCGGTTCTGGACCAGCGGCAGACCGGCACGGAGAGCCTCGACGCTGATGGGCCGGTGGTGGTGCTGGGTGAGCAGCACCAGGCAGTCGAGCAGGGGATCGTCGAAACTGCGCTCCTCGATACCGGGCGCAGACGGCTCCGTTTCGTTGCCTGTGGGGTTGGGTTGGGCGTGCATGGTGTTATTTTTACGCCTGAGACCTCACCGCTGTCGATGGGGTTGCCGTGGACCGGCCCTGATGAAGAGCCGCAATGTTGCGGCTACATCGACACTCTATATAAGGATAGGGCGTCCATGGCACATTTTCCCTTGCTGTACAGCGGTAAAATTGCCATACAGTAGGAATCAAGACGCCTCATGCCTGCTGAATCGCATTATGAGTGGATGAGGTGACAGGCATCCAGAGAGTCTGGATACCTGGGGCGGAAAATTGTAGATATTTGTCAAAATTGAGAACTCCATCACATGCCCTACGTGCGACGTGACGCTGAAGGACGAATCGTGGCCCTGTTCGAGCAGCCCGAAGCGGATGCGGACGAGTGGCTGGCGGCGGGGGATCACCAGTTGCGGGAGTTCATCGGGGACGACTCGAGTCCCGAGGGCTACCTGGAGCTGAGCGATTTGGAGCTGGTGCGGGTGGTGGAGGACCTCATCCACCTGCTCATCGACAAGAACCTGATCCTGATCACCGAGCTGCCGGTGGAGGCCCAGCGCAAGCTCACGGCCCGCCGCAGTGCCCGCGAACGGCTGCGCGAAGGCGGCGCCCCCGGCTTTTCCCTGAGCGAGGAGGAGCTCCTCTGAGGGTGAAGCGTAAATACGTGAGTGCGTGAGTGCGTGAGTGCGTGAGTGCGTGAGTGCGTGAGTGCGTGAGCGCGTGAGCGCGTGATGGATGCCAGGCGCCGCGGTTCTCATCACCCATCACCGCATCTGTCCCCCTTCATCCGTTTCCCGTCAACCTGCCTCCCGGCCGGGAGATCCTACATCGGCGCCGGACGGCCCGCCGCGTAGCCCTGGATGCCGTCCACGTTCAGATCCCGCAGCACCGCCCACTCCGCCTCCGACTCCACCGCCTCGGCGATGGCGTCGATATCCAGGCTGTGGGCCACCCGGCACAGGGAACCCACGAAGAACTGGTCGTCCTGGCTCGCACCGACGTTGCGGGTATAGGCGCTGTCGATCTTGACGTATTCCGGCCGCAGGGACCGCAGATAGCCGAAGTTCGCGAAACCGCGGCCGAAATGGTCCACCGCGATGCCGTGGCCCCGGGCCTGGAGCACGCGGGTGAACGCCAGCAGGGCCTCCAGGGATCGGGTTGCGCCGAATTCCGGCACCTCGAAGATCAGCCGGCCGCCGGTTGCCGCCGGCTCCAGCCGTGCCTCCAGCCAGCCGAGGAACGCCCCATCCTCCAGGGAGACCGGCGAGAGGTTCACCGCCAGCACCCCGCCCGGGCTCATCAGTCCGAGCACACGCTCCACGATGGCCCGGTCGAAAGCGGTGGCCAGCCCCCGGCGCTCCGCCATCGGCATGAAGATGCCCGCATTCCTGAGACTGCCGTCGGCGGCGGCGACGCGGACCAGGACCTCGCGGTGGAGCACCCGACCCGGATCGCCCGCGGCCACGATCGGCTGGCTGTGGAGCTCGAAGCGTCCCTCCCGCACTACCGCTTCGAGGAAGGCGTGCCACTCCTGTCCGCCATGCACCTCCGCCCCCCTGTCCACGGGCAGCGTGGTGCAGTGCCAGGTGTTGGCGCCCCGGGACTGGGCGAGGCTGAGCGCCCGGTCCGCCTCGGCCATGATGTCGTGGTAGCTGCCCCCCGGGCGGTAGAGACACCCGCCCAGGTGCGCCACGGACGAGGATTCGGTCAACCCCTGGGTGTGCAGTGAAGCAAGGGCCGTGCTGATGTCCACGGCCGCCGACTCCGCATCGGCTCGCTCGAGCCCCGGCAGCATCATTCCGAAGGCGGCGCCCGACAGGCGTGCCGCCAGGGCGCCGGGCTGCCCCGTCAGGCAGGCGGAGACAACGCCTGCGGCGGCGCGCAGGAACTCGTCGCCGGCGGCATAGCCGCGGGACTGGTTGATCTCCTCCACCCCCTCGAGCTGGACGATGAAGAGCACACCGCCCGCCTCGTCGCCGGAGCCGAGCCGGCTCTCCGCCTGGCTGCTGAAGTAGCGGCGGTTGCCCAGTCCGGTCACCGGGTCGCTGTAGGCCTGGCGCTGGAGCTGGCCGGTCGCCCGGGCCTGTTCCTCGAACATGGCCTTCACCTTGCCGGTCATGTTGTTCATCGCCACCACGACACGGCGCAGCTCACGGGTGTGCGGCAGAGGGATGCGCATATCGTAGTTGCGTGCGCAGATGGCCTCGGCCTGGCGCTCCACATCCAGCAGCGGCCGGAACAGCAGCCGCAGAACGAGCCAGCCGGTGAGCATTGCCGCCAAGGCCAGCCCGGCATACCAGGCGAACAGCTGCCGGGCCGTATCCCACAGGGCGGCGTAGGCATAGCCGGGATGACTCTGTACCGTGACGGTACCGACCTGGTTCCAGCCCGACATGACCAGGGCATCGGCACTGGGCGCCTCCAGCGGCAGCCAGCGGATGAACCACTCTGGCACCCCCTCGATGCGCACTTCAAGCTCCCGCACCACCACCGGGGCGCCGTCCATGCGCCGGAGCTCGATCCTGCGGTAGTAGCCCCGGTCGAACACCGCGTTGACCATCGATTCCATGGCCGGCAGATCGTCGGCGCGCAGGTGGGTGGAGATGGACAGCCCCAGGGAGGTTGCCGTGTCCTGCGCGTGGGAGACCAGCTGCTCCTGCAGGAAGGTGCGGGAGCTGTTGAGGTTCACCAGCAGGGTCACGGAGAACACCACCAGGAAAAGCATCAGGATGGTGGCCACCAGCTGCCTGAAAAGTGTCATGTCCGCTGCTCTCCCATGATCGAGGGTACCGCGTATGGTCATTCCCGGGATTTGCGCACGTCACCGGAGTTGAATCGCTGCAGCAGTTCGGTCCAGCGGCTGAGCCGGCTGGAGTCCCCTGCCCGCACGCCGCGGCCACGCTGCTTCGCGATCCACAGCCCCGCACCATTGAAACTGTAGACCGGCACCAGGTCGGTGCGCGACGTGGCGGGCCGGATGGGCTGGATCAGGTTGTCCAGCACCAGCGGGACCGCCTCGGGGCTGGAGTAGTAGGTGAGCACCATGTGGGCCTGGCTCACCGCGTTGGGCCGCAGCGCCTTGACGTAGGTCAGCCGCATCTTCTCCTCGGGCACGCCGAGCGCCTTGAGAGTGAAGTACTTGGCCAGGGAAAAGTCCTCGCAGTCGCCACCGTCGGTGGCGAGGAACTCCACCGGGGTGGCCCAGTAGTCCTCCTGGCCCCAGTGCTGGAGGTCGGAAACGAAGTTGAGCCGGTTGAAGAAACGGTTCACCCGCTCGAGCTTCTCCTCCTCCCCGACATCACCCGCCGTCTCCATCAGTTCGCGCCACTTCACCAGCCGCTCACCGGCCTCGTCGCCGAACTCCGCGCCGATGCGCGCCACCAGCTCATCATCGACGAACGGCACCTCGGCCGTGCCGGCCGCACCGAGCAGCAGCGCCAGCACCGGCACCAGCCATCCAGCGGCTCGGAACAGCACCGTAGTGGCGGCCGGCGCACCCATGGCCGGGAGACGCCTCAGCCCCCGGTCACCGGCGGGAAGAAAGCCACCTCGTCGCCGTCACTGAGCACCGTGGCGTCTTCAGCCATCTCCTGGTTGACCGCCACCAGCACCCGGGCGCTGCCCCCCAGGGCCTCGCTCCAGACACCTTGCCGTGCCTGGAGCAGATGACGCAGTCCGGCCACGTCGGTGACACCCTCGGGAAGCGGCAGGGTCTCGGCGCCGGTGCCGAGCTGTTCCCGCAGGCGGGCGAAATAGAGAATCCGGATCATCGGCATGGCTCCCGTGCGGTTCAGGACAACAGCTCCGCGAATGGAATATAGCTCACCGGGTCACCGCGGCGGATGACCTGGCCCTCGGGGGCGATGACGAAACCCTCGGCCCAGCTCGTGGAGGTGAGCACGCCGGAACCCTGGTTCGGGTAGAGGGTAACCACGGTGCGCCCCGCGGCGTCAGGCTCCAGGCGTGCCCGCAGGTACTCGCGCCGGTCCCCCGGACGGGTCCAGTCGAATCCTGACTCCGCCGGAATGACCCGGGGCATCACCGCCTGCACGCCCAGGCGGCGCAGCAGGAACGGGCGGGTGAACAGGCAGAAGGTGGCGAAGCTGGAGACCGGGTTCCCGGGCAGTCCCATGAAGGGTGTGCCGTCCACGCTGCCGAAGGCGAGCGGCTTGCCCGGCTTGACCGCGATGCGCCACAGCTCCAGCGCGCCCAGCGATTCCACCGCCGCCTTCACGTGATCCTCCTCCCCCACCGACACCCCGCCGCTGGTGAGAATCAGATCGCACGCCCCGGCGGCGCGCCGCAGCACCTCGCGGGTCGCCTCCAGGGTATCCTCCACCGCCCCCAGGTCGAGCACCTCGCAGCCCAGGTTGCGGAGCAGGCCGGCCAGGGTATAGCGGTTGGAGTTGTAGATCTGGCCCGGACCCAGGGCCTCCCCGGGCGCCACCAGCTCATCGCCGGTTGAGAACAGCGCCACCCGCGGACGGCGCACCACCGGCAGCCGCGCCAGCCCCACCGAGGCGGCCAGCCCCAGTTCCTGCGGGCGCAGCCGGGTGCCGGCGGCAAGAATCTCCGCCCCCGCGGTGATGTCCTCGCCGGCCCGGCGGACGTGCTGTCCGGGACTGGCGGGCTGCTCCACCGTGACCTGATCGCCCGCCACCCGGCAGTGCTCCTGCATCACCACCGCATCGGCCCCGGGGGGGATCGGCGCTCCGGTGAAGATGCGGGCACAGGTGCCGGGCTCGAGCGGCACTCCCTGGCTGCCGGCCGGAATGCGCTGGCCCACCCGCAGGGCGCCACCGGCCAGGTCGGCGCAGCGTACGGCATACCCGTCCATGGCACTGTTGTCGTGGGGCGGGACGTTCTGGGGCGATGCGAGGCCGTGGGCCAGCACCCGCCCCAGGGCCTCGTCGAGCGCAACCTCCTCCCTGTCAACGATACGCTCGGCCCGTGTCAGCAGGGCCTCCAGGGCCTGCTCCACGCTCAACAGGCCTTGTCCGCGGGCTTTCTCGTTCATGGAATCTCCTCAAAGGATCCGGGCATAGGCGCTAGTGTACTGCGTCACTCTTGGAGGCACATTCAGCGAGTCGTTGGCCGGTCAGATGCAAGGCGCGCTTGCGCAGGAATGGCAGGCCCCCTTTCAAGCAAGCGCAACGCCGCAGATGGCCGACCAACGGCTCGCCCGCAGGGAGCCCCCCGAAAGCGCCATGACCGCGTTGCAGCGCTTGACAAGGGAACAACCATTGCCTGCGCACTGCGCCTTGTCCTGGCACTTTCGGGGGGCTCTGAAAGTACCTCCAAGAGTGACGCAGTACACTAGTATCGGGAACATTGTATAAACGTGGGGAAGCGTTTTCATACGCCCGTGAACGGAGTGGGCATCAAATCCCCGCGAACCGCAAGGCCCCGGCAAATCCCGCACGCTGTGCCGTTGAATGCGCCGGGCATGGAACAATGCCCCGCCCAGGTGGCGGCCGAATCGGAGCCTGCTCCATATGCCTGACCGGGAATTCACACTCGACCGGTGTTTTTCGCTACGATTCCCGCCTGCGACGACACATGAGCGGCACCGTGCCCCGACGACAGCACCATCTACGTTCCAGGACCCAGGCCATCCCGGTGCTCGCCGCGGTGCTGGCTCTCGGCTGCACCCCGGCACGGGACACCTTCGTGCGCGGGGATATCATCACCGCGCCGGTGCCCGAGCGCTTCTCGGTCTGCCATGGCCACGGCTGCCGGTGGCTGGACACGGTGGGGCTCACCCCGGAACAGTGGCTGGAAGTGCGTCGGCTGTTCGAACCGCCCGCCCCCGACGCAGCAGCCGAACGGCGCCGGATCGCCACCGCGGTCGCTTACCTGGAGCGCCTCAGCGGCGCGCGCACCGGCACGGCCGGCGACCTCGCGATGACCCGTTTCGACCGGACGGGCCCCGATCAGCTCGACTGCATCGACGAGTCCACCAACACCACCACCTACCTGCGCCTGCTGGAGTCCGGCGGGCTGCTCCGCCACCACGCGGTCGCCCCACGCGCCACCCGCGGCCTGTTCATCGGCCGCTGGCCACACACCACCGCGGTGATCCGCGAGATCCCGGGCGCCACCGCCTATGCCGTGGACAGCTGGTTCCACCCCAATGGCGCGGCGCCGGAGATCCTCCCACTCGAGGTGTGGCGCGACGGCTGGAGGCCCGGGCCATGAAAGGACTCGCCGGCGGGCTGCTGCTCGGGCTGCTCCCCGCCCTCGCCCCGGCGGCCACCCCCCCGCCCTTCAACATCTGCCACGGCTACGGCTGCCGGCACCAGACTGAAATCCGGCTCACCGCCGCGGAGTGGTCGTCGGTACGGGGACTGTTCCGCCGGCCGCCGGTCGATGCCGCCGCGGAACGCAGCCGCATCGCCGCGGCGGTGGCGCTGCTGGAGAGCCTGGCGGGGCGGCGCTCCGGCACCAGCGCCGATCGGGCCTGCAACAGCGCCGGCTCCTGGGTCCGGGGTCAGCAGGACTGCATCGACGAGTCCACCAATACCGCCACCTACCTGCATCTGCTCGATGATTCCGGCCTGCTGCGCTGGCACCGGAGCGTGGGCCGTGTCCGGCGCAACCCGTGGCTGTTCGATATCCACTGGACGGCGGTCATCGGGGAGCGCGGCAGCGGACAGCGCTACGCGGTGGATTCCTGGTACGGCGCCAACGGCGAGTTGCCGCTGGTGGCGCCGCTGGAGCTGTGGCGCAGGAAGGCCGCGAGCGTCACCCCCGCCTGCCCGGCGCCGGAACGGGGCGGTCGATGAGCGGAAAGCGGGTCATCGTCGGGCTCTCCGGCGGCGTGGATTCCGCGGTCTCCGCCTTGCGCCTGCTGGAGCGCGGCTACGCCGTGGAAGCCCTGTTCATGAAGAACTGGGAGGAGGACGACCGCGGGGAGTACTGCGCCGCGGCCGAGGATCTCGCCGATGCCGAGGCCGTGTGCAGCCTGCTGGGCATCCGCCTGCACACGGTCAACTTCTCCGCCGAGTACTGGGACCGGGTGTTCGAGTATTTCCTGCGCGAGTACGCCGCGGGCCGAACCCCCAATCCCGACGTGATGTGCAACAAGGAGATCAAGTTCCGGGCCTTCCTCGACCACGCGGCCGCTCTCGGCTCCAATACCATCGCCACCGGCCACTACGCCCGCAGCGACCACCTGCAGGGCCGCTGGCGCCTGCTGCGCGGGGCCGACCCCGGCAAGGACCAGAGCTATTTCCTCTATACCCTGGGCCAGTCCCAGCTGGCCCGCACCCTGTTCCCCGTGGGCGACCTGCGCAAGGAGGAGGTGCGGCGCATCGCCGCGGCGGCCGGCCTGCCCAACCACGCCAAGAAGGACAGCACCGGCATCTGCTTCATCGGCGAGCGCAAGTTCCGGGATTTCCTGGCCCGCTACCTGCCCGCCCGGCCGGGCGACATCGAGACGCCCGAGGGCCGGATCATCGGGCGCCACGCCGGGCTGATGTACCATACCCTGGGCCAGCGCCAGGGGCTGGGCATCGGCGGCCTGCCCGAGGGCAGCGGCGCACCCTGGTACGTGGTGGACAAGGCGCTCGAGCGCAATGTCCTGGTGGTGGCCCAGGGCCACGATCACCCCCTGCTCTTCAGCCGATCACTGAGCGCCGCCGATCTGCACTGGGTGGCGGGCGGGCCGCCGCCGCTGCCCTGCGACTGCACCGCCCGCGTCCGCTACCGGCAGACCGACCAGCCGTGCCGCATCGAGGCGGCCGGCGATCGGCTCCGGGTGGTGTTCGGACAACCACAACGGGCGGTGACTCCGGGCCAGTCCGTGGTCTTCTACCAGGGCGAGGTGTGCCTGGGCGGTGGCATCATCGAATCTTTCCAGCGCAGCGAAACCGAGGTGGGCCTTTGAGCGAACGATTGCGGGACATCACCCTGGCGCTGGCCGGCGTGTTCCAGGCCGCGCTGCTGGTGCAGCTCCAGGCGCGCGAGGGGCGCGTGCCGGAGACGCCCTACCGGTCCAGCATCGGCAGTCTCCTGCGCATCGATGCGCCGGACGTTCCCGCGGTCTTCGACGGCACAGCGGGCGTGCGCCTGGGGCTGGAGACCCTGGCCTCGCAGCTCGCCCAGAGCCCGCAGGATGCGGAGATCACCCGCTACGTGGTGAGCCTCATGTACCTGGAGAGGCGCCTGCACCGCGACCGGGACATGCTCGCGACCCTGCGCGCCGGCATCGAGCGCGCCAGCGCCCAGGCCGAGACCTTCGGCGCCACCCACACCAATGTCATCGCCAACCTGGGCGGCACCTACGGCGACACCCTGAGTCGCCTGCGCTTCCGGATCCTGGTCCGGGGCGAACCGGTCTACCTGGAAAACCCGGACAACGCCGCCCGGGTCCGGGCGCTCCTGCTGGCCGGGGTCCGGGCCGCCTTCCTGTGGCGCCAGCGCGGCGGCAGCCGCCTGCAGCTCTTCCTCCAGCGCCGCCGCATCCTGGCCACGACCCGGGCGCTGCTGGCCGAGATCGGGGGACCCGTACACTAGTGTACTGCGCCACTCTTGGAGGCACTTTCAGAGCCCCCCCGAAAGTGCCAGGACAAGGCGCAGCGCGCAGGCAATGGTTGTTCCCTTGTCAAGCACTGCAACGCAGTCATGGCGCTTTCGGGGGGCTCCCTGCGGGCGAGCCGCCGGCCGGCCATCTGCGGTGTTGCGCTCGCTTGAAAGGGGGCCTGCCCTTCCTGCGCAAACGCGCCTTGCATCTGACCGGCCGGCGACTCGCTGAATGGGCCTCCAAGAGCGGCGCAGTACACTAGTTCCCCCTCGTCCGAGCCGACCACCCCGACACCCAACCCGCGACCTGCTGCCACGATGAACCACCGGGACATCCAGCGCGGCGCCCTGCTGCTGGTGGGCGCGGCCCTCGCCTTCGCCTCCATGGGCGCGGTCATCAAGATCTCCACCGGCCAACTGCACTACACCCAGGTGGTCTTCTTCCGCAGCCTGTTCGGCCTGCTGGCCATGACCCCGTGGATGCTGCGCCACGGGGTCCGCGGCCTGGCCACGCCCCATCTCCGGCTCCACCTGGGGCGCAGCCTGAGCGGCGTGGCGGCCATGTTCTGCTTCTTCTACGCCATCGCCGAGCTGCGCCTCGGCGAGGCGGTGCTGCTCAACTACACCGCACCGCTGTTCACCCCGCTCATCGCCTGGTTCTGGCTGCGTGAACCGGTGACCCGGGGCATCTACATCGCCATCGCCGCGGGCTTCACCGGCATCCTACTGATACTCAAGCCCGGCTTCGGAGTCTTCCAGCCGGCGGCCCTCGCCGGACTGGCCTCCGGCGTGCTGGCGGCGCTGGCCTTCGTCGGCATCCGCCGCATGGCGGGCATCGAGCCGCCCACCCGCATCGTCTTCTACTACAGCCTGCTCTCCACCGCGGTCGCGGCGCTGCCGCTGGCCTGGTACTGGCGTGCGCCCGAACCCCGTGAATGGCTGCTGCTGATGGGGGTGGGCGGGCTCGCCACCATCGGCCAGCTGCTGCTCACCCGGGCCTATTCGCTGGCCCCGGTGGGCCGCATCGGCCCCTTCACCTACACCGCCGTGGTCTTCGCCGCTCTCTACGGCCGGATGCTCTGGGACGAGACCCTCGGCCCCGTGACCCTGGCCGGCATGGTGCTGGTATGCCTGGCCGGCATCCTGGCCCTGCGGCGCAAGGCGGTGGCGTGAGACGGCCTCCGGGACCTTGGTGTATCATTAGTGGTTTTCCGGCCCGGCCGATCCGTCCCGGGCGTGTGGCGACCGATTCACGTGATCCAAGGAGTGCCCATGGAACTCTCCACCCTGACCGCCGTGTCCCCCATCGACGGCCGCTACGGCAGCAAGACGGCGGAGCTGCGCCCCATCTTCAGCGAGTATGGCCTGATCCGTCACCGGGTCGGGGTCGAGGTCCGCTGGCTGGAACTGCTCGCCGGACTGGAGAGCATTCCCGAGGTGCCCGGGTTGAGCGCCCATGCCCGCCAGCTGCTGGAGGAGCTGGCGGAAAACTTCACCGAGGAGGATGCGCGCCGGGTCAAGAACATCGAGCGCACCACCAACCACGACGTGAAGGCGGTGGAGTACCTGATCAAGGAGCACATCGCGGGCAACGCGGAGCTCGCGGCGGTGAGCGAGTTCATCCACTTCGCCTGCACCTCCGAGGACATCAACAACCTGGCCCATGCCCTGATGCTGGCCGAGGCCCGCACCCAGGTGCTGCTGCCGGCCATGGACACGCTGATCGACGCCCTCACCGCGCTGGCCCACGACCTGGCCGACCAGCCGATGCTCGCCCGCACCCATGGCCAGCCGGCCTCTCCCACCACGCTGGGCAAGGAGATGGCCAACTTCGTCCACCGCCTGCGGCGCCAGCGGGAAACCCTGGTGCAGGTACCGCTGCTGGGCAAGATGAACGGCGCGGTGGGCAACTACAACGCCCACCTCTCCGCCTACCCGGAGGTGGACTGGCCGGTGGTCGCGAAGGACTTCGTGGAAAGCCTCGGCCTGGAGTGGAACCCCTCCACCGCCCAGATCGAACCCCACGACTACATCGCCGAGTACTTCGACGCCGTGGCCCGCTTCAACAACGTGCTGCTGGATTTCGACCGCGACGTCTGGGGCTACATCTCGCTCGGCTACTTCAAGCAGAAGACCGTGGCCGGCGAGGTGGGGTCCAGCACCATGCCCCACAAGGTCAACCCCATCGACTTCGAGAACTCCGAGGGCAACCTCGGCGTGGCCAACGCCCTGTTCCAGCACCTCGGCAGCAAGCTGCCGGTCTCCCGCTGGCAGCGCGATCTCTCCGATTCCACCGTGCTGCGCAACCTGGGCGTGGGCGTGGCCCACTCCCTCATCGCCTACCAGTCCAGCCTCAAGGGCATCGGCAAGCTCGAGGTGAATCCCCCGCGCCTGGCCGAGGATCTGGACAACGCCTGGGAGGTGCTGGCCGAGCCCATCCAGACGGTCATGCGCCGCTACGGCGTGGAGAAGCCCTACGAGCGTCTCAAGGAACTCACCCGCGGCCGGGGCGGCATCGACCGCGACTCGGTCCGGGCCTTCATCCGCGGCCTGGAGATTCCCGACGCGGCCAAGGCGCGCCTGCTCGAGCTCACCCCCGCCACCTACACCGGCAACGCCGCCGAACAGGCCCGCAACTGCTGAGGCCAGGTGGCCAGAACGTTTTTCTTTTCACCACGAAGGCACGAAGGACACGAAGAAATGATGAAGTTAACCGCAGATTACGCTGATTAACGCAGATTTCTTTGTGTGCAAACCGGACAGCCGTCATGTTGCAGCGGATACCGTCCTGGCGCCGCCTTTGGTAAGTCCCGTGCGCGGATCAAATCTGACTGCCGGTTGAACAACCGCACATGCCCATCCACGAAAATCAACGCAATCTGCGGTTACATGGTTTTTGTCTTTACTCTTTTCTTCGTGTCCTTCGTGCCTTCGTGGTGTAATTTCAACGTTCACGGGGCCGGAAAGGAGAACGCGCCATGCTGGATCTCAGCCGCCATGTCCTCGGGGAGACCGACACGCCGGTGCCCCTCGAAACCAGCGACGACTGCCGCGCTGCGGCGACCGAGCTGGTGCGGCAGGGCCATCGCACCCTGCTCATCTTCACTCACGACCTGGACCGCAAGGTCTACGACGACGCCGATTTCATCGACGCGGTCAGCGCCCTGGCCCGCCGCCATCACCTCTCCTGGGTGCGGATCCTGGTACAGGACATGGAGCCGGTGATCCACGGCCGCCACCGGCTGGTGGAACTGGCAGGGCGGCTCACCAGCCGCATCGAGATCCGCCATGCCCATCCCGATCACCGCAGCTTCAACAAGGCCTACCTGGTGGTGGACGACACCGGTTTGCTGCTGCGGGACACCGCGCGCGGCTACAGCGGCAGCGTCAACTTCTACGCGCCCCACGCGGCCCGCGAGTACGCCGCCCTGTTCCACAAGGCCTGGGACGTGGGCGAGCGGGATCCCAACCTCAACCGCCTCCATCTCTGATCCCGTGCCCGCCCGCCGCTCCCTCTCACCCGTGCTGTTGTGGCTGCTGCTGTGGCTGGCCTGGAGCGGCGCGATGGCCGAATCACGCCTGGAGGTCATCGAGCTCAGCCACCTCACCGGCGCCCAGGCGGAAGCGCTGCTGCGCCCGCTGGCCGGGCCGGGCGTGGGGCTCAGCCACTACAACAACCAGCTCATCGTGCGCGCCGAGCCGGCCGAGATCGCCCGTCTGCGCGGGGTACTGGCCGAGGTGGACCGTCCCCTCCGCACACTGCTGGTGAGCGTGCGCCAGACCACGGACCAGGGCTACGGCATGGATCGGGGCGACATCGCCGGGGGCCTGGGGGAAGGGGAGCCATCCCTGCGCGGCCGGCTCTCCGGCCGGAGCGGGGAGCGCCATGACGAGGCCGGGCAAAAGGTGCGGGTGCTGGAGGGGGGCTGGGCCTTCATCCGTACCGGCACCGCCGTGCCCGTGCGGGAGCACAGCTACGACCCCCGCAGCGGAACGATCCGGGAGAGCAGCCGCTACCTCTCCGCCGACAGCGGCTTCTACGCCCGGGCCCGGGTCACGGGGGACGGAGTGATCATCGACATCAGTCCGCGCCAGGCCCGCCTTTCCGGCGGGGCGCTGGAGGCGCGCACCATCGCCACCACGATCAGCGCTCCCCTGGGTGAATGGGTGGAGGTGGGAGGCAGCGCTGAATACGCCTCCGGGGGAGCGGGCTCGGGCGGGATTGCGGCCGGCACGCCGGGCGTGGCCGGAGGCGGCGGCTACGGTCGCATGGCGGGCAGCCGTGGCGGCAGCGTCTGGTTGCGGGTCGAGGTCATCGGGGAGTAACTGCAGCCATGGGACGCCGCATCGCCATCGTGGAGGACGAACCGGCCATCCGCGAAAACTACGCCGACGTCTTCTCCCGGCAGGGCTACCAGGTCAGTACCTACGCCAACCGGCCCGACGCCCTGGCGGCATTCCGCACCCGGCTGCCGGACCTGGCGCTCATCGACATCGGACTGGAGGACGAGGCCGAGGGGGGGTTCGATCTCTGCCGCGAGCTGCGTTCGCTCTCCCCCACAGTTCCCATCATTTTCCTCACCGCCCGCGACAGCGATCTCGACGCCGTATCGGGCCTGCGGCTGGGTGCCGACGACTATCTCACCAAGGACATCAGCCTGCCCCACCTCACCGCCCGCATCGCCGCGCTGTTCCGGCGCATGGAGGCGCTCGCCGCTCCGCCCGTGGCGGAGGAGGTCCTCGAGCGCGGCCCCCTGCGGCTGGACCTGAAGCGGATGGCGGCCCACTGGCGGGACCGGCCCCTGGAGCTGACGCTCACCGAGTTCTGGATGGTCCACTCCATCGTGCGCCATCCCGGCCACGTGCGCAGCCGGGACCGGCTGATGGAGGACGCCAGCACGGTGGTGGATGCCACCACCATCACCTCCTACATCAAGCGCATCCGGCGCAAGTTCGCCGCATTGGACCCCGCGTTCGACTGCATCGAGACGGTCCACGGCCTGGGCTACCGCTGGAAGTGCCCCGGCTGAGATGTCCGCCCGCGGCCTGAGCCTGCGCAGCAAGCTGCTGCTGACGGCCCTGGGGCTGCTGGCGATCCCCTGGGCCGGCTACCAGTACGTCCAGGAGATGGAGGCGTTCCTCCGCCAGGGCCAGGAGAACGCCCTGCTCGGCACGGCCCGCGCGGTCGCCACGGTGCTCCACGAGCGAACCGAGCTGTTCCGCGCCGCCGTCGCCGCCCCCGGCGTGGACGAACACGCCAATCCCTATGCCCATCCCCTCAGCACGCCGCTGGTGGTCGATGGCTATGCCGACGACTGGCTGCCCTACCAGGGGCTGAGCGTGCCCTACGGCCCGGCCCAGACGCTGCCCGGCTGGACGCCGCCGGACGCGGCTGACCTCGACATCAGGTTCCTGCTCGGCGTGCGCGGCGATCACCTCTACGTCCTGCTGCAGGTGCGGGACGACCGGGTGGTCTACCCCGCCGCCCGCGATCGCGAAGGCCGTGGCGGCGACCACCTGCTCCTGGCCTTCCGCGACCCCGACGGCCATTACCATGGCTACCGGCTCGCCACCCCCGCGCCCGGCTGGATCAGCGCCCGGCGGCTGGATGCCCCGCCGGGCGGGGCGTGGGCCGAACCGCGCATCCGCGGCGAATGGCAGGAGACGACGGAAGGCTACAACATCGAGCTGCGGCTGCCCCTGGCCCTGGCGGGAGACCGCTTCGGCTTCGCCGTGGCCGACGCCGACGACCCGCAGACCCGGCGGGTGGAGACGGTGGTGGGCAGCGCCGATCCGCGGGCCCCGGACACGCTCGGCAGCCTCTCCCTCCCCTCCCCCGAGATCAAGGCAATCCTGCGCGGACTGGAGCGCAGCCAGGCCCGAATCTGGGTGGTGGACCCGCGCCACCGGGTGCTGGCCTTCGCCGGCAGCCTCGGCCCGGCGACGGAGGAACCCCGGCCCGGCGCGCAGCCGGAACCGGCCTCGCTGCCCCGCCAGCTGCTCTCAGGTCTCTACCGGCTCATCCTCAGCCCACCCGCTGCCGGGTTCGATGACGCCCCGGTGGGGGCGGCGCGGCTGGAAGGACAGGAGGTGGACCGGGCGCTCGAGGGACGTCCGGAGACCCGCTGGCGCAGCGTCAGCGTCCGCGGCCTGAGCATCCTCTCGGCCGCCTACCCGGTGAGGAGCGGCGACCAGGTGCTGGGCGCGGTGGTGGTCGAGGAGACCAATAGCGACATCCTGACGCTGCAAAACCGGGCGCTGGAGAACCTCTTCAACGTCACCCTGGCGGTGTTCCTGGCCGCCATCCTCGGGCTGCTTTGGTTCGCCTCGCGGCTCTCCGCGCGCATCCGCCGGCTGCGCAACGAGGCGGAGCAGGCCATCGGCGGCGACGGCCGGGTCCTGGTCACCCGCGTGGGCGGGCATGATGCGGGTGACGAGATCGGTGACCTGGCGCGCAGCTTCGGCAACATGCTCGGCCGGCTGCAGCAGTACACCCGCTACCTGGAGGGCATGACCGGCCGGCTCTCCCACGAACTGCGCACGCCGCTGGCGGTGGTGCGCTCCTCGCTGGAGAATCTCGAGCTCTCCGAGCTGCCGGAGGCTTCCCGGGTCTACACCGAGCGCGCCCGCGAGGGCGTGACCCGGCTCAGTACCCTGCTCGCCCGCATGAGCGAGGCCACGCGCCTGGAACAGGCCCTGCAGCAGGCGGAACGGGAGCACTTCGACCTGCGGGCCCTGGTGGAGGGGTGCGTGGCGGGCTATCTCGACGTCTACCCGGGGCAGTCGATCAGCGTGGAGTTGCCCGGTTCGCCCGTCGCCCTCATCGGTGTCCCCGACCTGGTGGCCCAGATGCTGGACAAGCTGGTGGCCAACGCGGTGGAGTTCAGCGACGCCGGCGAGCCGGTGCGGGTCCGCCTCGCCGCCGGGCCGGGCAGCATCGTGTTGAGCGTGGAGAACACCGGGCCGGAGCTGCCCGCGGACATGGAGGGCCGCCTGTTCGACTCCATGGTTTCCGTGCGCTCCCGCCGGGATCCCGCGCCGCACCTGGGCCTGGGGCTCTACATCGTCCGGCTGGTGGCGGAATTCCACGGCGGCTCGGTACGCGCCGAGAACCGCGCGGGGGGAGGTGGCGCGCGCTTCAGCGTCTGGCTGCCGCGAGACGCAGGAGCCTGACCAGCAGCAGGACCGGAAGGGTCCCGTGCAGCAGCAGGTCGAAGATATCGATGGGACGGCCGAGCTCGCCGGCGGCAAGCATTTTCAGCTTCTCCCACAGGTGCGGCTCGGGCGCGAACGGCGCCAGCCCCAGGAGCAGGGCCCCGAACACGAGCGGCCCCAGCGGCAGCCGATCCAGCCAGTTCACGGAAATCTCTCCGGCAAGGGGAAGGATATGGCCAGTTTACCCGCTACCGCCCGTTGCCGCGCCGGAATCCCGTGTCGACGGGTGCGGGAAGCGGCTCAGACCGCCGCGATCAGGAACACCAGCAGGATCAACAGCAATCCGGCCCCGGTTCCCAGGAGCAGGCTGATCACCAGCCCCTCGCCCACCGTTTCCGCCAGTCCATAGGTGTGATTCGCCCGTGTGTTCATCAATTGCGCTCCCGTGAAACCTGGCCCAGCGCGCCGTCCCTGGCCGGTTCGAGCCTCCTGCACGCGCCGGAACTGCAGAACAGCAGCGGAGATTTCCGTTGTTGACATTACAGACCCGGCAGCGGGCAGCCAGCGGCAGCCGATGTGGCGATACGGTGAAGAAATGTGGCAAAAATATGGCAGCCCGCTTCCGGAACGGCCGCGGCAGGGGACCAGACGGCATGCTGGCGCCTTCACCGCGACGGTGTCACGATAGTCCCAACCCGTACTCTTCCGGCTGGAGTGGCGCCCCCACCTACGCGGACCGGGGCCGCATGTGGATCTGCGGGCGCTTCGGGCGAGGTGCGGGATTCACCAGGTCCGACGCCGGAATTGCATCGCCATGGTCGAGGAGGAGACACAGCCGTGACCGCATGGATAAGCCAGCACGAGGCCGCCATCCGTCTCGGTTTCTTCTTCGGCATTTTCGCCGTGATGGCGTTGTGGGAAGTCACGGCGCCGCGCCGTCCCCTGACCCAGTCCAAGCTCCGGCGCTGGCTCAACAACCTCGGCCTGGTGGTTCTGAACACCTTCGTGCTGCGGCTGATCTTTCCGGCCGCCGCCGTGGGCATGGCGGTGGTGGCGGGCGAGCGCGGCTGGGGGCTGTTCAACAATCTCGAACCGCCCGTCTGGGTGGCCGGGATTCTCGCCTTCCTGATCCTCGATCTCGCCATCTACCTGCAGCATGTGATGTTCCACGCGGTCCCGGCACTGTGGCGTCTGCACCGGGTGCACCACGCGGATCTCGATTTCGACGTCACCACGGGGGCCCGCTTCCACCCGGTGGAGATCCTGCTCTCGATGGTGATCAAGCTGGCGCTGGTGGCGGTCATCGGCCCGCCGGCCCTGGCGGTGCTGCTGTTCGAAGTGGTGCTCAACGCCACGGCCATGTTCAACCACGCCAACGCCTACCTGCCCCCGGGCCTGGACCGGGTACTGCGCTGGTTCCTGGTCACGCCCGACATGCACCGGGTGCACCACTCCATCGTCGCCAGCGAAACCAACAGCAACTTCGGCTTCAATCTCCCCTGGTGGGATCGTCTGCTCGGCACCTACAAGGCGCAGCCCGCCGCCGGCCATGGGGGCATGACCATCGGTCTCGACCATATCCGTGAGCCGCGCCGCTGCGTGAACCTGGCCGGTCTGCTGTCGCTGCCTTTCGTGCCGGACGTGGGCGCCTACGCCATCAACCGACGCTGGAACGCATCCGACCTTACCGACGATTCGGGGCCGGGGCCCCGGGAGGGTGAACGATGAACGACTACGAGGAGGAGTTCGACGGCCTGGAGACCGACTGTGTCCACGCCGGCGAAGCCGGTGATCCCCAGGGCGCAGTCCACGGCCCGGTCTACAACAGCACCACCTTCCGGTTCGACTCCACGGCCGAACTCCTGGAGACGCTGGAGGGGGGGCACAGCGGCGCCTTCTACACCCGCTACGGCATGAACCCGACCATCCAGGCCCTCGAAACCAAGCTGGCGGTGCTGGAGGGGGCGGAGTCGGCGCTCGCCTTCGGAGCCGGCATGGCCGCCCAGTCGGCCCTGTTCCTGACCCATGGGCGCGGGGGCATACTCTGCATCGGCGATGCCTATGGCGGCACCATCGAACTGCTCTCCGCGCAACTGCCCCTGCTCGGCATCCCCACCCGCTTCCTCCTCGCCGACGAACTCGACAGCCTGGAGGAGGTGCTCGACCAGGGGGTGGACCTGGTCTTCTTCGAGACCCCCACCAATCCCACCCTGGAGGTGTTCGACATCACCGGGATCAGCGACCGCGCCCATGCCGCGGGTGCCCTGGTGGCCGTCGACAACACCTTCGCCACCCCCATCAACCAGCAGCCCCTGGCGCTCGGAGCGGACCTGGTGGTGCACAGCGCCACGAAGTATCTCGGTGGCCACAGCGACATCACCGCCGGCGCGGTCATGGGCTCCCGCAATCTGCTCGAACCGATCTGGTCCTGGCGCAAGAACCTGGGCCAGGTTCCGGCGCCGGAGACCGCCGCGCTGCTGATGCGCAGCCTGCGCACCCTCGCCATCCGGGTGCGCCAGCACAACGCCAGTGCCCGGGCCGTGGCCGAGACCCTCTGCGAACACCCCCGGGTGACCCGCGTCCTCTACCCGGGCCTGCCGGAATTCGCCGGCTTCTCCCTGGCCCGGAAGCAGATGCACGGCTTCGGCGGAATGGTCACCTTCGAGGTGGACGGGGACGGGGACGAGACCGCCGACGTGGTGGACCGCCTGCGGCTGTTCACCATCGCCCCCAGCCTCGGCGGCGTGGAAAGCCTGGTCACCCAGCCGGTGACCACCACCCACTATACGATGGCCGCCGAGGAGCGTGAGCGGCGCGGCATCACCGAGTCCATGGTCCGCCTCTCGGTGGGGCTGGAGGACGTGGACGACCTGGTGGACGACCTGCTGCAGGCGCTGGATTGAGTGCGTGAGTGCGTGGGCGCCCTCTACGGCGTCCGGGCGGATCCGCCGCGGCCTCCTTGCTCTCCACCGGGGGCTCGCCCCCTGGCTTTTTTCCATGAGTCACCGCGCCGGATCCGGCTCAGCGCTCCTCGTCCGGTGCCCCGTACGCCCGTTTGAGAACCGGGGTGGACATCACGATTGAGGTCCGGGTGGTTCCGAACGGGCTCAGCTGCCGGATGAATTCCTCCAGGCGGCCGATGGAGGCCACCACCGCCCGGATGATGAACGCATCCTCACCGGTAATGTGGTGACACTCGCGTATCTCCGCTGTTGCCCGGGCCATGGCCAGGAATCGATCGTACTGGCTCGCCGGTGTCTTCAGGTGGATGAACACCGTCACGGGCAGTCCGATGCGGGCCGGATCCACCTCCGCGTGATAGCCGCGAATGACACCCGCCTCCTCCAGCCGCCGCACCCGCTCGGAAACCGCCGGAACCGACATGCCCACGGCACGGGCCAGTTCGGCGAAACTCGCCCGTCCGTTTGCCTGCAACACCTCCAGAAGCCGCCAGCTCACCGCATCGGGATGGTATGTCGCTTTTAAGGTCATTATGGATATTCGCCTTAATTGTTAATCAAGATCCGCATCCTGACTCGCCTTCAATAATAGCCCCTTCCCATATTCGCTATTAATCTTGAATACAGGCAAGCACTTCTGCGGCACGGAGTTGGAAGCAGTGGCAACGGATCTGTTCCTGCAGGGCGGTCTGATCGGGCTGGCCATAGCCGCACCGGTGGGGCCCATCGGCGTACTCTGCATCCAGAAAACCCTGGCCAGGAATCGTCTCCACGGCCTCGCGGCGGGCCTCGGAGCGGCAACGGCCGATGCCCTCTACGGCCTGCTGGCAGGGCTCGGCATCACAGCGTTGACCCACCTGCTGCTGGAAGCCAGAACCCCGATCCAACTGGGTGGCGGGCTGTTTCTCTGCTACCTGGGCTATCGCACCTTCACCGCGGACACCGGGGCACAGGCCGCGAGGGTCGGAGACACGGGGATGGGGGGCACCTATCTCTCGACGCTGCTGCTGACGCTGGCCAACCCCGTGACCATCCTTTCCTTCATGGCCATCTTCGCGGGCATGGGTACGTTTGCGCGCAGCGGCGGCGATACCCTGATCCTGGTATTCGGCATCTTCTCCGGTTCGGCATGCTGGTGGCTGATCCTCAGCGGTCTTGCCGACAGTCTCGGCCGGCGCCTGCTGAGGCAGGGCTCCTCGGGCCTGAACCGGATTTCCGGCGCCCTGCTCGCCGGCTTCGGACTCCTCGCGCTGCTGTCCGGTGGCGGGTGATGGGTGTCTAGTGTACTGCGCCTTGTCCTGGCGCTTTCGGGGATCTCTGAAAGTACCTCCAGGAGTGGCGCAGTACACTAGGGTGGCGACGGTGTTGCCATCTTCCGTCCGGCCTTCCCTTCTCCGCCTGAACGAAGCGTTGCAACGAAACATTGACACCCACGCCTCGCCGGCGGCGCGCGACGCGCCTCCCGCGACACATCAATCCCTGCATCTCATTGTTTTGATTCATTTATAACGCTCGCTCCAGAAACTGGCACGGCTTCTGCAAAGCTCCAGTCGACAGCGCAACACGCTGAACGGCTTACCCACCCAAGCAACGACGACCGACTGGAGAGATGACCATGAAGACCAAGACCCTGAGCATCGCCACCCTGGCCCTGACCCTCATTTCCGGCGCCGCCCTGGCGGAGAACCGCAACGAGCTGGATACCGACATCCTCTACGGCGGCGCCGCCGTCCAGGCCAGCAGCGGAATGGCCCTCCCCGGCCACGGGGTGGCGCGCAACGAGATCGACACCGATGTGCTGTACGGCACCGGCCAGCTCAGCTCCAGCCCCGCCCGGCCCGCCGGCGAGCGCGTGGTGGAGCGCAACGAGATCGACACCGACGTCCTCTACGGCGTCTGAACAGACCCGCCGCTTCCTCCTCACCCCCTTCCCGGGGGGCCTCGGCCCCCCGGCTTTTTTGCAACTCCCGCCTCCCGTTGCGGGCAGCGCTCTGGTAAAGTCCGGCTTGGAAGATAGCCACCCTCAACATGCCACCGCAGCCACGGAGGGCCTTGCCTTCCCGCGCCGTTGATGGAAAGAGCGGACCCCGAGCACCCTGTCCACACGCCGCCGATCATGAAGCGCTCCGCCTGGATTGCCCTCGCCATCGCCCTGGCCACCACTTTCTGGCTCCTGTCCGGACAGCTGGGGCGGGGGGAGCGGGAACCGGCCGCCCCCCCCACCGTCGAGACGGCCGCCGCGTCGGCCAGGCCAGTCCGGGTGCGCCGGATTGAAGCCGCCCCCGTTGTCCGGGAAGTCCTCGTGCACGGAAACACCGCACCCGCCCGCACCGCCACCCTGCGGGCGGAAACCGCCGGCCGGGTCGTAGCCGTCGAGGTTCCGCGCGGCTCGGTGGTCGAGGCCGGCCAGGTGCTGATCCGGCTCGACGAGGCGGATCGCCCGGCCCGGCTGCGCGAGGCCGAGGCGCTGGTGGCCCAGCGGGAGATCGAGTACCGGGGCGCCCAATCGCTGGAGCGGAAGGGCCTCAATGCGGAGACCCAGATGGCCGCTTCACGCGCGCTGCTGGAGTCGGCACGGGCCCAGCGCGAGGCCATCCGCACCGATCTCGGGCGCACCCGCATCCGCGCCCCGTTCCGGGGCATCCTGGAGGAGCGCACGGTGGAGGTGGGCGACGCACTCGGTGTCAACGACCCGGCCGCCACCGTGGTGGAACTGGATCCCCTGATCATCACCGGCCAGGTCTCCGAGCGTGAAGTGGGGCTCCTCGAAACCGGCAGCCCGGGGAGGGCCCGGCTGATTGACGGCACCGAATTCGAGGGCCGGCTGCGCTATATCGCCGCCACGGCGGATCCCGCCACCCGCACCTTCACCGTGGAGCTCGAGGCCGGGAACCCCGGCCACCGCGCGCTGGCGGGCACCACCGCCGAGCTGCGCATACCGGTACGCACCGAAAAGGCCCACCGCCTCTCGTCCGCCCTGCTCGCACTCGACGACGACGGCCGGCTGGGGGTGAAGACGGTGGATGACGGCGGGGTGGTCCATTTTCACCCCGTCGACATCGTCCGCAGCGACGCCGAGAGCCTGTGGGTGGCCGGACTGCCCGATCCGGCCCGCATCATCACTGTCGGCCAGGGCTTCGTGCGCGACGGCGATCGCGTCGAGGCGGTGGCCGAGTAGCCGCGCGCCGGCCGGACCCCTGACATGCGGGAACACACCAGTCTCATCGACGCCGCCTTCCACCGCAGCCGGACCGTGCTGCTCACCCTGGCGCTGATCCTGGCCAGCGGCACCATCGCCTATCTCACCATCCCCAAGGAGGCGGAGCCCGACGTCGCCATCCCCATCATCTACGTCTCCATGAGCCACGAGGGCATCTCCCCGGCGGACGCGGAGCGGCTGCTGGTGCGGCCCATGGAGAAGGAGCTGCAGGCCATCGAGGGGGTGAAGGAGATGCGTTCCACCGCCGGCGAGGGACACGCCTCGGTGCTGCTGGAGTTCGATGCCGGCTTCGACAGCGACCAGGCGCTGCAGGACGTGCGCGAGAAGGTGGACATCGCCGAGGCGGAGCTGCCGGAGGAGACCGACAAGCCGTCGGTGAACGAGGTCAACGTGGCGCTGTTCCCGGTGCTGGTGATGACCCTCTCGGGCGATGTGCCCGAGCGCACCCTGCTGGCCCTGGCCCGGGCGCTGAAGGACCGCATCGAGGGGCTCACCGAGGTGCTGGAGGTGGAGATCGCCGGCGATCGCGAGGAGGCGGTGGAGGTAATCGTCGACCCGCTGGTGCTGGACAGCTACCGCATCAGCTACGAGGAGCTCATCCGCTTCATCCAGCGCAACAACCGCCTGGTGGCCGCCGGTGCCCTGGATACCGGCGAGGGCCGCTTCGCGGTCAAGGTGCCCGGCCTGTTCGAGAGCGCGCAGGACGTGCTCGGCCTGCCGGTGAAGGTCAGCGGCGATCGGGTGGTCACCTTCGGCGACGTGACCAGCGTGCGCCGCACCTTCAAGGACCCCGCCGGATTCGCCCGGGTGAACGGCCGGCCGGCCATCAGCCTGGAGGTCTCCAAGCGGGTGGGCGAGAACATCATCGAGACCAGCGAGAAGGTGCGCGCCCTGGTGGCGGCCGAGCAGTCCGGCTGGCCGGCGGGCGTGGAGGTGAGCTACATCCAGGACAAGTCGCAGGATGTGCGCACCATGCTCGACGACCTGCAGAACAATATCCTCAGCGCGGTGCTGCTGGTGATGGTGGTGGTGGTGGCGGCCCTGGGGCTGCGCACCGCCGGCCTGGTGGGGCTGGCGATCCCCGGCTCCTTCCTGGCCGGCATCCTGATCATCGGCGCGCTGGGGCTGACCATCAACATCGTGGTGCTGTTCAGCCTCATCATGGCGGTGGGAATGCTCATCGACGGCGCCATCGTGGTGACCGAGTTCGCCGACCGCCGGATGGCCGAGGGCGAGCCCCGGGTCCGCGCCTATGCCCAGGCGGCGCGGCGCATGGCCTGGCCCATCACCGCCTCCACCGCCACCACCCTGGCCGCCTTCATGCCCCTGCTGTTCTGGCCCGGCGTGGTGGGCGAGTTCATGAAGTACCTCCCCATCACCCTGATGGCCACCCTCGGCGCCTCGCTGCTGATGGCGCTGGTATTCATCCCCACCCTCGGGGCGCTGGTGGGGCGGCCGAGCCACGAGGACGAGACGACGCGGCGGCGGCTGGCCGCCTCGGAGTCCGGCGACCTGCATACGATGGGCGGGTTCACCGGGCTGTACGTGCGGCTCTTGGAGCGCCTGCTCCACCACCCGGTCAAGGTGCTGGCGGTGGCGCTGCTGCTGCTGCTCGGGGTCTACAGCGCCTACGGACTCTACGGCCGCGGTCTCGAATTCTTTCCCGACGTGGAGCCGGAGCGCGCCCTGGTGCTGGTGCACGCCCGCGGCAACCTCTCGGTGTACGAGCGCGACGCCCTGGTACGGGAGGTGGAGGCGCGGGTGCTCGGCATGACGGGGGTGGAGACGGTCTACGCCCGTTCCGGCCTGACCCTGCGCGGCCAGGATCTGGCCGAGGATGTCATCGGCACCCTGCAGCTGGAGTTCACCGACTGGCAGACCCGGCCGCCGGCCCGGGAGCTGATGGCCGAGGCGCGCCGCCGCACCGCGGATCTCGCCGGCATCACGGTGGAGGTGCGCAAGGAGGAGTCCGGTCCGCCGGTGGGCAAGCCGGTGCAGCTGGAGCTCTCCGCCCGCGATCCCGCGCTGCTGCCGCCGGCGGTGGAGCAGGCGCGGCGCGGGCTGGAGAGTCTCGGCGGCTTCGTGGACCTGGAGGACAGCCGCCCGATACCGGGAATCGAATGGCAGGTCCGGGTGGATCGGACCCAGGCGGGACGGTTCGACGCCGATGTGACCGTGGTGGGCAACGCGGTGCAGCTGGTCACCAACGGCATCAAGGTGGCCTCCTACCGGCCCGATGACGCCGATGACGAAGTGGACATCCTGGTCCGCCTCCCCGGGGAGAAGCGCGGCCTGGATCAGCTGGATCAGCTGCGGGTGGAGACCCGCTACGGACAGGTGCCCATCAGCAACTTCGTGGAGCGGCGCCCGGCGCCCAAGGAGGGCACCCTCAACCGCACCGACGGACGCCGCATCCTGTCGGTGAAGGCCGACGTGCCCGAGGGCGTCCTTCCCGACACCCAGGTCAGGCGCATCCAGGCCTGGCTGGAGGAGCAGGCCGACTGGAACCCGCTGGTGGAGGTGGCCTTCAAGGGCGAGGACGAGGAGCAGCGCGAGTCGAAGGTCTTCCTCAGCCAGGCCTTCGGCGTGGCCCTGTTCATCATGGCCATCATCCTGGTGACCCAGTTCAACAGCTTCTACCAGGCGCTGCTCATCCTCAGCGCCGTGATCTTCTCCACTGTCGGCGTGCTGCTCGGTCTCCTGACCACCGGCCAGCCCTTCGGCATCGTCATGAGCGGCATCGGCGTCATCGCCCTGGCCGGCATCGTGGTCAACAACAACATCGTCCTCATCGACACCTACAACGTGCTGCGGGCCGAGGGACGGGAAGTGCTCGACGCCGTGCTGCGCACCAGCGCCCAGCGCCTGCGGCCGGTACTGCTCACGACGGTGACCACCATCCTGGGGCTCGCGCCGATGGTGATGCGCCTCAACATCGACCTGTTCGGCCGGGAGGTGGTCTTCGACGCCCCCTCCACCCAGTGGTGGTCACAGCTGGCCACGGCCATCGCCGGCGGTCTCACCTTCGCCACGGTCCTGACCCTGGTGCTGACCCCCTGCCTGCTGGTACTCGGCGATCGCCGGCGGAAGCATCCATGAGCGGTTCTGCGAACGCACAGGGCATGCCTCATCCTGGGGCGCCGACATGATGCAGGGCACCAAAACCATGCGTGAGGATTCCCGCCAGGACGACACAAGGATTTGATTAATATCAATTAATGTAATTGGCATAACTCCTGCAATAACTACAGTGCGTGTGGCCCGCCCCACCGCATCCTCCACGGTGCCACGCGTCTTTCCCCTGATATTCGGGGTGCCCGCGGGCACCCCGTTTTTTATTCGGACACCCTCATCCTACCCCCCATGTGGGTTATTCACCCCGGCTCCCGCTGTGTTAGGGTGGTTTGGAATGATTCCAGATTGCCCGACGGCCAGCGGCCTAGCGTAACGCGCGCCCCGGGAAGTCGATGCGGGAGGGGGCCGATGACACTCCTCCCGGACCGCACCAGGAGATATGACGGCCATGTCCACGCAGCACACCGAACAGGAGCGCCTGCGCCTCGCCCAGCGCACCATCGACGCCCTGGAGGACTGGCGCATCGCCCCCGAATTGCAGATCGAGCTCATGGGGCTGCCCGAAAACACCCGGCCGCGGGCGCTGAAGCGCTACCGCGACGGCATGCAGGCCCTGCCCGATGACCCGGACGTGCTGGAGCGGGCCCGCCACATCATCGGCATCAACGAGTCGCTGGTCCGTATCCACCCCATGAACCACCGTGCCGGCTTCCTGTGGCTGAACAACCGCAGCAAGTACTTTCCCGAGGAACCGCCGCTCGAGGTGATGTGCAAGGAGGGACTCACCGGACTGCACCGGGTCTGGGCCAACCTGGACTGCACCATCGACTGGGATTGAGGCACCGCACCCGGGGCCGGCCGCAAATGGGGGCAACTCCGGCGTATTCCGCCGCACCGCAGGCTGTACCGAGCCCATGAATCACCCTCCGAAGCCCCCGCCCCGCCGGCGTCGCGGCCGGGTCCTGCGCTGGAGCGCGGAGATCGTCCTGCTGCTGGCCGTCTACCTGGGTGTCCATGCCTGGCTGAGCCGGGATCTGGCGCTGGGCCCCGCCCCACCGCTGGCAGGCCCGCTGCTCGGTGGCGGATCGCCGGCGCCGCTGATCGGCGACACGCCCGTCCTGGTCCACTTCTGGGCCACGTGGTGCCCCGTCTGTCGGCTCGAACAGGACAGCATCGAGTCCATCGCCGGGGACCATCCCGTCATCACCGTCGCCCTGCAGTCGGGGAACGCCGCCGAAGTGGCCGCCCATCTCCATGCCCGCGATCTGCGCGTGCCGGTGCTCAACGATCCCGACGGACTCATTGCGGGAGCCTGGGGCGTGCGCGCGGTGCCCGCGACATTCGTGGTGCGGGACGGTGTCATCCGCTACCGTGAGCGCGGCTTCACCACCGAAGCGGGGCTGCGGCTGCGACTCTGGCTGGCGCGGGTCATGGACTGACCCGCGGCCTCCCACCATCCGGCCATGCCTGCCGGGCGGTGCAATCGCGGTCGGCTGCCTGTCCAACCGCCCGGCACCGGCTATAGTTACCCTAGCAATAAGCCACCCCGGCAGATGGTGCGCCCCATTCGGGTCCCGACCTGTTCGGGGTGGGCGTCTGGAAACAGATGCGCCGGGAGGCTCGATGAAAGCTTCGCATCACCCCGCCAGCACCGATCCGGGCCGTGGAAGTTCTTTGCCCGGCACTTCACAGCGGAACCGGTCCGGCATCGTCCTGATCCTGGTCTTCATGCTCCTGCCCATCCTTGCCCATGGCGCCGGACCGTTGCGCGTCGCCACCGAGGGGGCCTACCCGCCCTTCAACTACCTCGACGAGCAGGGCCGGCTCACCGGCTTCGACGTGGACCTCGCCCGCGCCCTGTGCGCGGCGCTGGAGACGGAATGCACTTTCACCGCCGTGCCCTGGGAGGAGCTGATCCCGCGCCTGGAGTCCGGAGAGTATGATGTGATCGTCGCAAGCATGGCGCGGACGCCCGAGCGCGAACAGCGGGTCGACTTCACCGAACACTACTACCGCTCCCGTTCCGCCTTCGTCGCCCGGAGTGGCAGCGGCCTGCAGCCCGACCGCCAAAATCTGCGCGGCAAGCGGCTGGCCGCCCCGGTAGGCTCGGTCCAGGCCGAATACCTCGTGCGGCGCTATGCCGACATCGCCGACATCGTGACCCCGCCCACCAGCGGCGACGCCTTCGCGATGCTCGCCGCCGGCGAGGTGGATGCCGTCCTGTCCGACAGTCTCAACGGACTCGATTTCCTCGATTCGGAACGCGGCCGCGAGTTCGATTTCGTGGGTGACGCGCTGCCTCCCGAAGATGTATCGGGCGCCGCCCACATTGCCGTGCGCAAGGGTGAACTGGCGCTGGTGAAGCGGCTCAACCGGGCCCTGGCACGGATCCGGATGGAGGGAACCTACGATCGCATCAACCACCGCTACTTTCCCTTCAGCATCTACTGAGCCGAACAAACCCGCGACCGGAGCCCGGTACCGAGACAAGCCATGGCCGCACCGAACCCCACACCGGATGGCAGGTCCGCCGGCGCTCCACCCGCCCCGGCTCGACAGGGCCACCTCGGGCTGGTGCCCGCCGTACTGGTCTTCGGCGCCCTGCTCCTGGCGCTGTTCACCGGCACCAGCCTCCTGGTCGGCAAGGCGCTGATGGACATCGAACAACTCGCCGCCGACACTCGCAACGTGCTGCTGCCGGGGCTCATCCGCCACCAGGGTACCGCGGTGAACATCGAACGGCTGCGGGGCTTCGGGGAGGTCGTCCTCACCACCCCCGACGCCGAGCGGCGGCGACGGGTCCGGCTGGCCGCCTACATCCTCGCCAGCGATTCGGTATTCGAGCAGGAGTCGCGGGTCCACCAGACCATCCGGCTCGCCTACCAGGCCATCCTCTTCGTCGCCCGTACCCGGGAGGAACAGGAAAACGAGGAGGAATGGATCGCCAACCGCCTGGAAACGATCGAGGCGCGCATCGAAGCCCTGGCCCGGGAAGCCGATGCGGAACGGATCCGGAGGCTCTATCGCGCAGAACGCCTGCTCACCAGCGTCAAGCATGCCGCCACCCCGCTGGAGCTGGCCCGTCTCGAGGCTGCCTTCAACGCCGTGGCCATTCACCTGCCGGAGGAGAGCAGCGGCTGGCGGGAAGTGATCGAACGGCGCCGCGCCATCATCAACGCCGGGGAGACCGCCGACGCCCGCTGGGCCGCCGCCCGCCAGACCCTGGAGGCATTGGCCGACAGCCTCTCCACCCGGGCGGCACTACGGGCCTCGGACCGCTCGGGACTCATCGTGGAGTTGGCTGAACAGGCCCGGCTGGTGGGCACCGGCGCCCTGCTGACCCTGCTCGCGGTCCTCCTCATCCTGGCCCTGCTCTGGCGCCGGCACATCCTCCTGCCGATCCTCGCCGCCACCCGGGGGCTCGAGCAGGTCCAGTCCACCCACCATCCGGTGGCGCTGCCCCACGTGCGCATCCGCGAGCTGGACGCCATCAACCGGGCGGTGGAGAACTTCGGCCGGATGCTGGCCCAGCTCCACGACGCCAATACCCAGCTGCGCCGCCTCTCGGACCGGGACGGCCTGACGGGCATACCCAACCGCCGCCGCTTCGACACCGCCTACGCCAATCTCTCCAAGCTCGCCCGCCGCCACAGCCGTCCGCTCGCGGTCATCATGATGGACATCGATTTCTTCAAGGCCTACAACGACACCTACGGCCACCTCCAGGGCGACGACTGCCTGAAGCGGGTCGCCCACGCCATCGAGCGCGTCGCCCATCGTACCGGCGACGTGGTGGCCCGCTACGGCGGCGAGGAGTTCGTCGCGGTCCTGCCCGAAACCGACGCGCCCGGCGCCCTGCGCATCGCCGAACGCATGCAGGCGGCGGTGGCCGACCTGGCCATCGAACACCGGAGCTCCACGGTGGCCGGGCATGTGACCGTGAGCATGGGTGTGGCCGCCTCCGGCCCCGAACACCCGCTTGATCCCGAGGCCCTGGTGGACACGGCCGACCAGGCCCTGCTGCGGGCCAAGCGCAGCGGGCGCAACCGTATCTGCACGGCGACCGACGGAAAGAGATGCGAACCGGAAGGCACGCCCGGCCACTGAGCCGGATGCCCGCACCCGGACATCATCCACTCAGGATCCGCGGCCAGCGGGCATGAACCGCCTCGGCCAGCTCCGGCTCGACCACCACCACGTAGACCCGGCGCTCGCTCCCTTCGCGGGCCACCAGCCCCTGGATCCACTGCCCGCGGGTCAGGTCGTACCAGCGGGCATGCCCCTCGATATCGGGCTCCATGAAGCTCTTCAGCACCAGCTTCACCGGCACCGGGAACCAGCGATCCCAGCGCCCGGCGTAGATGGCCTCCAGCCGCGCCCAGCCGCCCAGCGGCAGCTGCCCCGCCTGCTGCGGCCGCCGCCCCCAGGGCAGCAGGCCGACGCCGCCTTTGCGACGACGTACCGGCAGTCGCGCACCCGGGTTCGGGAAGTAGACCCGCACATCCCGCTCCTCATGTTCGAAATAGACGCCGCCGCACATGGCCGGACAAACCTCATACACAACATTACATAAAACATATAATCAGCTGAATAATATATATTATATTCAAGTGATCGGTTAATATCGCCGGGCCGCCCCGGTATCCGCGAACGACTCTCCAAAGGGCGGCCATCAAACTAATTTAAAAGGATTTCATACACTCCGGCGATGGCCGAACGGCTTCCAGGCGGGAGCGATCACATCGGGCATGGCGGAACGCTCGAGCAGGCGGGCCGGCGCCAGGGCGAACTGGCCGAAACGCCGGTTCACCGCGTCCATGACCCCGTTGATCTCGGGATGCCCGGGCGCCTCGTCGGCGAACAGCTCCAGTTGCGCCCGCGCCGGAACGGGGTCGAGGGCGGTCACCTGGACCTGGTGCACCCCCGCCCCGTCCCAGTGCCGGCCGAGCACTTCCCGGCACAGGGCCGCGATCTGGTGGCCGTCGTCGGTGGGCATGGCCGTGCGCAGGCGCGCCCCCTCCCAGCCGCCCCGGACCCGCAGGCCGATGAAGAATTCACGCGCCGCCAGCCCGTGCCGCCGCAGCCGGGCACCCACCTTCTCGCTCATGTGCAGCAGGTAGGTGAGCAGGACGGCCCGATCGCGGGTGTCCGGCGGCACCACCTTGCCGTGGCCCACCGACTGCGGCGGAGCGACGCCGGTCCGCACCTTTTCCGGGTCCCGCCCCTGGGCCATGTACCAGATGCGCCGGCCGGGGTTGCCGAAGCGCCGCGCCAGCACCCCGATGGGCAGCCGCGCCATCTCGCCGCAGGTATGCACCCCGTGCCGGGCGAGAAAGGCGCCGATGCCCTCGGCCACCCCGCACAACTCGGTGACGGGAACAGCGTGGAGACGCGCGGCCGCCTCCCAGGGGGGAATGACGGTGAAACCGTCGGGCTTGTCCTGCTTGGCGGCGAACTTGGCGGTGGTCCTGTCTCCGCTCACCCCCACCGAGCACAACACGCCGGAAGCCTCGAACACCCGCCGCCGGGCCAGCCGGGCGATGGCCGCCGGACTGCCCAGCAGGCGCTGACAGCGGGTGACGTCCAGGAACGCCTCGTCCACGGAGAACACCTCGATGTCGGGCGAGATCGCCGCCAGGGCCTCCATGATGGCGGTGGAAACCTCCGCGTAGCGCTCCGGCCGGGCGGGACACTGGATCAGGTCGGGACAGAGCCGCCGCGCCTGGGGCAGCCGCATGCCCGTGCGCACCCCGAAGGCGCGCGCCTCGTAGGAGCAGGTGATGACGCAGGTCCCCTGGCGGCCGTTGGTGATGGCCACCGGGCGTCCGCGCCATTCCGGCCGATCCCGCTGCTCCACCGAGGCGAAGAAGGCGTTCATGTCCACCAGGATGATGGCCCGCGGCCAGTGCACCGGACACGCGTCCGCGCCGGCGGGAAAGGCGGGATCAGGGGCGGGAGGGTCCGGTAACGGCGGGGCTGTGGGCATGGCGGCTTTCTCGTTCGGCTCCCCTTCAGAATAGAGAACCAAAAGAGAACATTCAATCGGGAATCGGCATTGCGGTCGCCCCGGGAGAAAAGTGATCGGGCGCGAATACCCCCCTATCAAGGGCGGGACACACTCGCACACTCTGAGAACCCGTTCACAGAAAGCGGGCGATGCCAGCGGGTAGCCTGAGCCGGTGGCCACTGTCGCCACCCGCGGAGCGCCCAGACGCAGGCGACCCGTTCCACCTTTCTCCTCCCCCGCCCGCACACGGCGCGTGCCTCGTGCGGGTGTTTTTTATCCGCCCCCGTTCTTCCCGAACAGGGCCCGGAACACCCGCTCCTCCAGACCCCGATCGGCGGCGCTCTGGGCAAAGGAATGGCCGGCGCCCGGCAGCAACTCGAAGCGGAACGGGGCCGCCAGGCCCCGGGCCCGGGCAGCCAGGTTCATGGCCTGCACCCAGCGCCGCCCCCGCTCGATGCGGTTCAGCCCCTGCTGCCGATCGATGCGGGGATCGGTCCGGAGGCTGGGATCCCGCTCGCCGTCATGCTCGCCCACCACCACCGTCGCCGGCACCCGGAGAAACTCCTCCGGCTCGAAGCGCGGCCCCGTTCGGGAATCGCCGGGCGCGATGCCCCGCGGGTATCTCTGTTCCGGGTCGGGAAAGGTGTACCAGCCGGGCGCACCCAGGACATAGGCCCTCACCCGCCGCGGATTGGCCATCGCATAGCGGTGCACGAACTGCCCGCCGCCGGAGAAGCCGAACAGGTAGACGCGCCGGGTGAAGGCGCCGGTGAGATGCCCCACTTCGGCGAGAATGGCCTCCAGCGCCCGGTCCGCCCGCCGCCCGAGCCGCTGGTAGCCGGGAAATCGATCCGCGGAGAACAGGGGCGCCACCAGCACCACGCCGTGCCGCTCGGCAAGCCGGGCGAACTCCTCGGCGTGCTCGCGGGCATTGCGGGATATGCCGTGGACGCTCACCAGCACCCGGGCGTTGACGGTTCCCGAACGGGGCAGGTAGAGGAAATAGTGCTGGCCGCGATCGCCGGCCAGGCGCCGGAACAGCACCCGTCCCCGCTGGTGGCGCAGCGGCACCGCGCCCCGGCGCCCGGCGGACTGCGGGGCACCCGGGCGGGGCATGAACTCACGGGGATCTGCGGCCATCGGCGTCTCCCTCAGGACGCATTGCGGAGGGCCCAGCCGGCGCCGAACAGGCGCGCGGTGGGGCCGTCGCCGCGCGCCAGCGCCTGTGGCGTACCGGCTTCCACCAGTTGCCCGTCCTCCAGGTGCCAGATCCGGTCCGCCGTCGCCAGCCGATCGGGGCGATGGGTCACCATCAGCACCGTGCCCCGGTAACCGGACAGCACCTGGTCCAGGGCCAGCGCGGACTGGGGGTCGAGGTTGGACTCGGCCTCGTCCAGGAGCAGCAGGCGCGGCTGACCGACGATGGCACGGGCCAGGGCGATGCGCTGGCGCTGCCCGGGGGAGAGGTTGGCACCGCCCTCGGCCAGGCGGGTCGCGGCCCCTTCCGGCAGCTCCTCCAGCAGCGTGTCCAGCCCGCACAGGGCCTTGACCCGCTCGATCTCGGCCTCCGGTGCATCCGGGCACCGGTAGCGCAGGTTGCGGTCGATGGTTCCCCGCAGCAGCGGCAGATCGGGGCTCACCATCCCCACTTCCCGGCGCAGGGAGGACAACCGGACCCGGGCGAGATTGCGGCCATCCAGGCGCACCCGCCCGCCATCGGGGTCGATGAGCCGCGCCGCCAGCGCCAGCAGCGTGGATTTGCCGGCGCCGTTCGGGCCGACGATGGCGGTGACCGTCCCCGGCTCCGCCTCCAGGCTGATGCGGCGGAGCGCCCCCCGTACCCGCACCCGGTCGAAGCTGAGCCGTCCGGAGCCCGCCTTCAGGCGCACCGCGTCGTCCGCCTCGTTCACCAGCGCCGGCGTATCCAGGAACTGGCGGATCTTCTCCCGCGATACCCGCGCACCCTGCCAGTATTCGTAGACCCGGCCCAGATCCCGCAACGGCGAGACCAGGAAACCGACGATGGCCATGGCGGCCACCACGGTGCCGGCCGTCGCCTGCCCGGCGGCGGCCTCGAAGGCACCGGCCAGCAGCGACGCGGCCACCGCCAGCGCGGCGGTGCCCTCGGTGACCGCCCGCAATCCGCCCGCCACCCGCGCCCGGCGCACCTCGGCGGCACCGAGACGGTTGCTCTGGCGCGCCAGGTGGCGGCGCTCGCGCCGGGCCTGGCCGAACACCTGCACCACCGGCATGGTGGCGATCTTCTCGCTCACATTGGCGGCCAGGTGCGTGCGCAGCCGGCGCGCCTCCTGGACCGCGCGACGCATCCTTGCGCCGAGCCCCAGGGCCGTCACCATGCCGATGCACAGCACCGCCGCCACCACGCCGCCCAGCAGCGGATTGATGACCGCCAGCGCCGCCAGGGCACCGAAGGTGCTGATGCCCGCCACGGTCAGTCGCGCCAGGCCCAGGCTCACCCACTGGCGCAGGGCAGTGAGATCACCCACGAAGCGCAGCATCACCCCGCCCCGGCTGCGCCGTTGCAGCGCCCGCGGCGCCAGGGTGCTGAGCCGGTCGAACAGGACCAGCCGCACATCGGCGACGTAGTCCTGGCCGAGGCGTTCGGCCCCGGCGCGCTCGGCATAGCGCAGCCAGGCGACCGCCAGCGCCGCGGCCACCAGGCCCAGCGCCGGCCACAGCACGGCCTCGGCGCCGCCGGCCAGGAGCCGGTCGAAGCCGGTCCGAACCAGCAGGACGGTGGCCACCGCGGCCAGCGCCTGGCCGGCGCCCACGGCCACCAGGGTCGCGAACAGGCGCCGCCGCCGACCGCTGAAAATCTCGGGCAGCTCCCGGGTCACAGGGCCACCGCGAGTTCCGGCTCCCGGCCGGGGAGCTGGGCCTGCAGCCGGTCCAGCACGTCGGCGGCCGCGAGCGCCTCCAGGTCGAGCACCGGCAGGCCGGTGGCCGTCTCCGCCTCGCGGCGGGCCAGGGGCGAGGCGGTGAGCGCTCCACTCACCGCCAGCACCGGCAGGTCATAGTGCTCGAGATGCAGCACGCCGCCCATGGCCCCCATGGCGTCGCCGGCGGCGAACACGATGCCGTCCACCGCCGCGGCGAACCGGGGGGAGGCCAGCAATGCGGCGGTCTCGGGCTGGAACAGGCCGTCGGCCACCTCGAGCACCACCACCTCGGCCCCGTCCGCGGCCAGCCGGCCGGTCAGGGTATCGAGAATGGCGTCGACCCGTTCGGGCGGCAGCCGGTAGGTGGAGGCCGCGCCCGCATCGGTGAAGTCGTAGACGTGGTGCGCGCCGGTGTCGGTCAGGAACCAGGCGTCACCGCCGGCCCCGGTCCCCGTCACCTTGGCGGCGCCCACGCGGAGACCGGCCCGGACCAGGCCCCGCACCAGGTGGCCGGCGGTGGTGGTCTTGCCCGCGTTCATGGCCGTACCCAGCACGGCCACCGTGAACGGCCGGGGCTGACCCCCGCCGGATCCCGGCGCGGCGAGCGACCAGTCGGCCAGGTTGAGACGGCGTCCGCCGGCATCCGCCAGCAGGCCCAGCGGGCGGATCTCGGTGGCCGGCTTCATCCGGCCGTGGCGACTGCGCACCAGGGCGGCCACGCCGCCGGCGGCCACCAGGTGGCAGGGGCCGAGGTCCTTCGGGACGTGCGCCTCGAACTGGTCCGGCGCGTAGCGATCGCCATAGCACACCACGATCTCGTCGCCGGGATAGAGCTGCGCGCGCCGCCCCGTGCCGAGCTCCAGGCGGGTATGCTGACGCGGCCGCACCACTTCCGCCAGCACCAGGTCGCCGGCGCGGGGCCGCACATCGCCGCTGAGCAGCAGGGCGGCCGTCTCGGCCAGCGGCACCCGCCGGGTGGTATAGGCGCTCTTCGCCCGCGCCAGCCGGGCGGGCGCGAGGGGCTGAGTTTCCGCACCGGCCAGCTCCAGGGGAGCGGGCCTGGCTGCCATCCGTGCCTGTTCCGTGGGTTTGCTCATGTCAGGTCATCCTCTCCGGGTCCGCGGCCCCTGCGTCTTGTACGCAAAGGTGCTTCGTAACAACAACGTGCGAAGGTCGGAATTACATCCTGCTCCGCCGTTGTTCCATGGTGGGGGATGATAGGGTCCGTGACTTAACCTTTCCTTAACCACTCACGCAACTCGGGAATTGCCTTGAAGCACGCCGGACACCCAGGGCGGACATGATCGACGACCGCACCCCGGCCGGGACTCCCGCCATCGCCGCCGGGACCGCGCCTCGACGCGCCATTCACCCACCGCGCTCTCCGCGCCCTCCATGGCGAATCCCGGCTGCCGGCGCAACGGAGCTAACCACAAGGCACACAAGTGGCTATCATTGCGGTGGCGAACTCACCAAACCTCGATCAGGGAAACCATGAGCAAGGGCCACGATCTGTCCCGGGTGCGCAATATCGGCATCGCCGCCCACGTGGACGCCGGCAAGACCACCCTCACCGAGCGGCTGCTGTTCTACAGCGGCGCCTCCCACAAGATCGGCGAGGTGCACGACGGCCAGGCGCACATGGACTACCTGGCCGAGGAACAGGCCCACGGCATCACCATCATGTCGGCGGTCACCAAGCTGCCCTGGCGCGACCACGTCCTGCAGCTCATCGACACCCCCGGACACGTGGACTTCACCATCGAGGTGGAGCGCAGCATGCGGGTGCTCGACGGCTGTATCGTGGTGCTCGACGGCGTGCGCGGCGTGGAGCCGCAGACCGAAACCGTGTGGCGCCAGCGCAGTCGCTTCAACCTTCCCACCCTGTTCTTCGTCAACAAGATGGATCGCCCCGGGGCCGATTACGCCCATGCCCTGGAGACGGTGCGCAAGCAGCTGGGCGGAGAGCCGGTCCCGGTGACCGTGCCCTTCCCCGGCCGCAACGCGGTGGTGAATCTGGTGACGGGCGAGCTGCTGGGCTTCGGCGGCGACCAGGGCGAGACCATGACCGGGGAGACCTGCGATCCAGCGACCTGGGAGTCCCTGGCCGGGGCCCGCGAAACCCTGCTGCTGGCGGCGGCGGAAGCCGACGAGGCACTGGCCGAGGTGGTGCTCTCCGGCGGCCGGCCGGAGCCGGAGCAGGTCTGGAGCGCACTGCGCACGGCCACCCTGGGCGGGCGGATCCACCCCTGCTTCGGCGGCAGCGCCCTGCGCAACCTGGGCGTGCAGCCGGTCCTGGACGCGGTGGTGCGGCTGCTGCCCTCGCCGCAGGACCGTCCCCCCGCCACGGCGCGCCGGACCGACGGCGGAACCGTCACCCTGCCCATGGAGCCGGAAGGCTGCCTGGCGGCGCTGGCGTTCAAGGTGCAGATGTGGGAGGGCCGCCGCCATGTCTTCACCCGCATCTACCGCGGAACCCTCCGCCCCGGCGATCCGGTGGTCATTCCCCGCCCGGACGGCAGCCTGGTCCAGGAACGGGTGGCGCGGCTGTTCGACGTGGACGCCCACCAGAAGAACCGCATGGACGAGGCGAGCGCCGGCCAGATCGTGCTGCTCGCGGGCCTGCGCCACGCCAGCACCGGCGACACCCTGTGCTGCCCCGAGGAGCCGTTGACGCTGGAGCGCATCGAGGCCCTGGAACCGGTGCTGGGGCTGGCGGTCGAACCGGCCTCGGCCCAGGACGAGGAGAAGCTGCTGGAGGCCCTGGACAAGCTGCAGCAGGAGGACCCGACCCTGCGCCTGTTCGAGGATCAGGAAACCGGCCAGCGGGTGCTGCGCGGCATGGGCGAGCTGCATCTGCAGATCGTATTCGAGCGCCTGGAGCGCGAGTTCGGCCTGCGGGTACGCGCCGGGCGGCCGGAGGTGGTCCGGCGCGAGACCCTCGCGGGCAGCGCCGAGGGAGAAGCGTCCATCCAGCGCCTGTTCGAGCAGGAGCACCGGCAGCTGGAACTGCGCGCCGATGCGCGGGTCAGCGTCACGCCGCTGGAGCGCGGCGCGGGCCTCGTCACCGAGAGCAACCCGGTCGTGCTGCCGGAGGGCCAGCAACTCTCGCCGCTCCAGGCCGAGGCGGTGGCCGCGGCCGCCCGCGATGCGGCCCTGACCGGGCCACTGGCCGGCTACCCCCTGCAGGACGTGCAAATCCGCGTGGAGCAGGTCACCCTCTACGGCGCGCCATCGGCGCCGCCCGCCCTCTACCAGGCGGTGAGCACGGCCATCCGCAAGGCCATGGCGAACGCCGGCGGGATCCTGCTGCGGCCCATCATGGCCGTGGAAGTGGTGGTGCCGGAGGAGAATTTCGGCTCGGTGCTCGGTGATCTGCAGTCCCGCCAGGCCACCATCCAGGCCTCCGCCATCCACGGCGGAACCGCCACCGCCCGCTGCACCTGCGCCCTGGACCGGCTGCTCGGCTATACCACCGATCTGCGCAGCCTCACCCATGGCCGCGGCCAGTTCACCATGCGCTTCGAGCGCTTCGATACGGAGTAATCACCGTGCGCGGCAGCCACCATCCCGGACAGTACCTGGCGGCAATCCTCTGCGGAACCCTGGCGCTCGCGGCCGGGGCCGGGGACGGTGGTTACACGGTCCGCAGGGAGCTCCCGAGCGCCTTCCATGCCGACATGGAACCGCACCAGGGCTGGTACTGGCTGCGAAGCGAGCAGGAAAAGGTCAGCTGGAAGTTCCCCATGCTGCGCGATCATGACGATCGCAGCGTCGATTTCTGCCTCGAAGCCCGCTCGTCCAACGCCGTCAACGGCGGGTCCGGTCACGGCGCCTACCTGCACGTGGAGATCCGCAACAGCGAAACCCGCCAGAACTACATCACCACCCTGACCCTGACCAACCGGGTCGACATCATCACCGACAGCGACTCCCGGGGCGTGGGCCATGCCAGCGACGGCTGCGTGCGCATCCGCAGCGCCGGCATGGGCCTCCAGAGCGCCCCCTTCACGGTGGCGATCACCTACCCCGAGGGCAATCCCAGCGCCGTGCGCAGCGATTCGGCCTACATCGTCTACACCGCTCCCCGGCGCTGAGCCCGGGCGGGGCGCGCCCGGCATGCCGGGCGCGCCCCATGGCGGCATTCAGCGGCGGTCATGATCCCACTGCCGCCACCACCACCAGAGATGGTCGTCATGGCGGCGATCCCAGCGTGGGTCGCGGTCATAGTCGCGATAGGGACGGTAGTCCCAGCTGTAGCGCCGGTCGTCCCGACGGTCCCGATCCAGGCGGTTGTGCTTCATGATCTTGATCTGGCGGCTCAGGCGGTCGAGCTCCGCATCGAGGATGGAGCGTTCGCGCTTGGTCAGGCGACCGTCGCTGCGGAAGCGGCGCTCCAGGCGATTGATGCGCCGCTGCTCCTCCTCCAGGTAGCGACGCTCGCCGCGGGTCAGCTCGCCGCTCTTGACGCCCTGCTCGATGCGCCGATCCTGGCGCTCCTGGCGGTCATTGATCCCGGCGTTGGCGCTGAACGGCGCCAGGGCCCCGGCGGCCAGCGCTGCGATGACGATGAGGGTTCCGGTGGTCTTCTTCATGGTCGGCTCCTGTGCTTCAACATGCCTGGCTGTTCCAGGCAGTGTCAGGCTAACCGCCGACCCCTGAACGTCCCCTGAACGGAACCGCAGCGCAGGCTCATTCTCCCGGGGGCTGAGCCGGGAGCGGCTCGCCGCTGTCCAGGTCGTACTGCAACCGCCGCAACCGCCCGTCGGGCAGGCGCAGGGTCAACTCGTACACCGGCCGCCCGGCCCGGTCGTCGAGGCGGCTCCCCACCACCTCCCCGCCCTGCTCCCGCTCGGCGCGGTCCACGATTACCTGCAGGGCGGCCAGCCGCTCCAGGTTGCGCTCATCGGCGCGTTCCAGGAACCAGCGCAGCCCCTGCACTCCGACGAGCAGCAGCAGCGCCAGCGTGACCGCGACCAGGGCGATGATACGGATGGTGCTGTTCTTCATAGCCAAACGGAGACTCCCTTCAATCAGCGACCGGGGCGGGGAGGATACCTTTTCCCGGCACGGGGTTGTAGGGGCGTCTATTCCCGGCAGGCAGGATTTACTGGACTTGTCAGGCCGGAAAGGACCGGCAGCACTTCCATTCCCGGGTCACGCGGATGCCAGGCTTGCCTCCCGTGATCAATCCGGGCAGTGGACCGGGCGGCGTCCCAGCCGCCGCCCGGCACCGGGTCCGTCCGCTTACTCGAAGTCGGGGTTCAGCCAGTCCGGGGACGGCGCCAGCAGCTCCTTCGGCGGCAGCTGGCGGGAGACCCAGTTGATCACCATCTTCATGTCCTGGTCGGAGAACTCCTGGATCTGCTTGACCATGTCCGGGTTGGCGTTGCGGCGCTTGCCGTCGCGGATCCACTCGAACTGGCGCACGATGTACTTGTAGTGCTGGCCGCCGATGCGCGGGTAGAACTTCTCCGGAATGCCCTCGCCCGCATCGCCGTGGCAGCGGGTGCAGTTGTCCTTGTAGAGCTGCTCGCCCTTGGCGTACTCGGGGGTGCCCGGCTCCCACGGACCATAACCCGGCTTCGGGTTCATGGGGATGGTCTCGATGTAGGCCACCACGTCGGCCAGCGCCTGGGCGTCGCCGATGGACTCCGGCAGGGCGAAGGGGTACATGGTGGGGTTGTCGCGGTTCTTGGCGCGGATGTCCGACAGCTGCTTGATCAGCACCTTCCGGTGCTGGCCGGCCAGCTGCGGGAAGGTACCGTCCTCGGTGCCCCAGCCCTCGGGCAGGTGGCAGGCGGAGCAGACCTCGTAGACATCACGGCCGTCTTCCTTGTTGCCCTCCAGGTTGAGGGCCGCGTCGATTTCGCCGCTGTGGACGTCCCAGGCGACCTGATCGCCCTGTGCCGATCCCTCGGGGGCCGGCGCAGGTTCGGCGGCAGCTTCAGGAGCGGGTGCCGGCTCGGGGGCCGGCGCAGGTTCGGCGGCAGCTTCAGGAGCGGGTGCCGGCTCGGGGGCCGGCGCAGGCTCGGCGGCAGCTTCAGGAGCGGGTGCCGGCTCGGGGGCCGGCACAGGCTCGGCGGCAGCTTCAGG
This sequence comes from Thioalbus denitrificans, assembly GCF_003337735.1. Taxonomy (NCBI): domain Bacteria; kingdom Pseudomonadati; phylum Pseudomonadota; class Gammaproteobacteria; order Chromatiales; family Ectothiorhodospiraceae; genus Thioalbus; species Thioalbus denitrificans. The sequence continues at coordinate 192,324 of NZ_QPJY01000004.1, forward strand.
AGCGGGCGCAGGCTCGGGGGCCGGCGCAGGCTCGGCGGCAGCTTCAGGAGCGGGCGCAGGCTCGGGGGCCGCCGCAACCGGAGCGGCCGCACCCACGCCAGGCAGCGTGGCCAGCCACTCGGAGATCACCTTCATCTCCCCCTCGTTCACCAGGTGCATCACCCCCTTCATGGCCGCGGCCTGGCCGTTGTTGCGGGCCCCGCTCTTGATGTCGACCATCTGGTTGTAGAGGTACTCGGCGTTCTGTCCGGCAAGCCTCGGATAGGTGGGCAGGATCGGTTTGTTGCCCCCTGCGCCGTGGCAGGCGATGCAGGTCTTCTGGGCATAGAGGGCCGCACCATCCTGGGCCTGCGCGCCAGCACTCAGGACGATGGAAGCCGTTGCGGCGCCCAGCAGAAATAGCGTCGATTTACGCATCTTGGTTGCCTCCCTGTGCGGGCCAGTCAGCGGGCCGCCCCGGGCTGGATCTTCCCCACCCGGCCGAGTACTCGGATCCGGCATCCAACCGCCGCCCCGAAGCTCTGGTGGACGGTCTCCCATGACTGTCTGTAAGCATAACGCATCGATCCGTAAGCGCCATTCGGCGCAATCTGCGGTTAAACAGTCCTTTTCTCAATCCTGTCAATCCTGTCCATTAATCAGGAACGGGATCGCACGCGCAGGCCGTCGTGGGTCTGGTTGTCGGGGTGGGCAATGACGGTCTCGCCGGCCTTCAGGCCGGACTTGATTTCGGCGCTGAGGCCGTTGCGCTCGCCCACCTCCACGCCCCGCCGGCGGGCACGGCCCTCTTCGACCGTGAACACGGCCCACGCCCCGGCCTCGCGGAACAGGGCGCTGGCCGGCACCTGCAGCACATCCTCCGCCTCCCAGAGGATGAAACGGGCCTCCACCCGGTAGCCGTCACCGAGGCGCAGCCACTGCGCCTGCGGCGAAGTGATGTCGGCGATGACCAGCACCCGCTGCTCCTCCACGCCCAGCGCGGAGACCTTGGTGAAGCCCACCGGCTCCACCCGCCGTACCCTGGCCTCCAGCGCCTCCGGGCCGCCCCAGCGCTCCAGCTGGACTCGCGTACCGGGGGCGATGCCCACCGCATCGGCGGAAAGCACATCCACCTCCACCTCGATGGCGGCCGGATCGCCCACCTCCAGCAACGCCTGGCCCGGCTGGACCACCCCCTCGCTCTCCAGGTAGCGCTTCAGCACCCGGCCGTCCACCGGCGCCCGGACCGCGACCTGCTCATCCTGTCCCTCCGGAGCGGTGCCGGCGAAGCGCAATCCCATGCGCGCCGCCTCCAGCTCGGAGCTGGCCACTTCCACGTTGAACTCCGCCGAGCGCAGCCGTGCCGCGCTGCGCCGCGCCTCGGCCCCGGCCCGCTCCACCTCCTCCTCGGAGATGCATTCCACCTGGCACAGCCGCTTGCGCCGATCGTATTCGCGCCGGGCCAGCTCGGCATCGACGCCGGCGGCCCGCACCTCCTCCTCGGCGCCCTTCACCGCCGCCTCCGCGGCGCTGACCCGGGCCTGGGCCTCGGCGCGGCTGCGGGGATCCAGGCTGGTGGAGCGCAGGGGCTCCAGCGTCGCCACGACCTGGCCACCGGTCACAGGGTCCCCCACCTCGAGGGTGATGCGGCGGAGATAGCCGGCGATGGGCGCGGAGATGACATAGCGGTCCCGCACCCGGGTGCGCCCCTCCTCCTGCAGGCTCACCACCAGCGGGCCGCGGGAGACCTCGGCCATGTCCATGGGCACCGGCTTGGGCCAGAAGCCGTAGCCGAGGCCTCCGGCGACGAGGACGGCAAGCAGCAGGATTCCGATATTGCGGCGCCACTTCATGACTTCACTCCCGGGTCTTGAGCACCGCCACCAGGTCGAGCCGGTCGAGGCGGCGGCGGACGATGAGCGCGGACAGAGCGGAGGCCACCAGGACCACCAGCGCGGCGAACGCGTAGGTGCGCGCCTCCAGCACGTAGGGGATGCGGAACAGCTCGCTCTGCATGGTTTCGATCATATACGCGGCCATGCCCTGCCCGATGAGAAAACCCACCGGCAGGGCCGCGAGGGTGAGCAGGGTCATCTCGCCGAGCAGAATGTAGGAAATCTCGCCGCGGGTGAAACCCAGCACCCGCAGGCTCGCCAGCTCGCGTCCGCGTTCGGCCAGGGCGATGCGGGCGCTGTTGTAGACCACGCCGAAGGCGATGCTGCCCGCCAGGATGACCACGAAGAAGGAGAACAGGTTGATGGACTGGGCCATCAGTTCGTTGAAGTTGTCGATGGCGTACTCGCGCACCTCCACGCCCGCGACCCGCGGTCGCGCCTTGAGCTCGTCGTAGATGGCGTTGCGGGAGTGACGGTCCGCCGCCAGCAGGGCGCCGGTGATGACATCGCCCTCGCGCAGGAGGCGGTTGAGGGCCGTGCGGTCCATGTAGGCGGCCACCCCCACGAACTGGGTGATCACCCGCGCCACCGGCACCTGGTAGACCGGCCGCTCGCCCTCCAGGATCTCCACGGTGACCCGGTCGCCCACCCCCACGCCCAGCAGCTCGCCCAGGTAGTCGCTCAGCAGCAGACCGCCTTCCGGCAGCGGGATGGGGTGCAGTGACTCGTCCAGCACCCGCTGCAGGCGGCCGTTGCGCTCGAGGCCCTGGATGCCGGTGCGGTAGGTGCGGTAGCCGTTGCGCAGGCGCACGGAGACGCCACGCACCCCCTCGGCGTAGCGCACGCCCGGCAGCGACTGCAGCTCGAACAGCGCCTTGCGCCCGGTGGTCTCCGCGAAGGAGACGGTCATGTCCTCACGCTGGATCTGGCGGAACTGCACGTCCACCAGGTAGTCCACCGCGTCGCCGAAGAAGCTGCCCAGCATGAGGATGGCATAGGAGAAGGCGATGCCCACCACCGAGAGCAGCGCCTTGAAGGGCCGCCGTTCCAGGTGGCGCAGGATCATGCGGCTGGGCGGGGCCAGCAGCCGCTGCAGGCCGATACGTTCCAGCAGGGTGGCCCGGTAGACGGGCGGCGCCTCCGGGCGCATGGCCTCGGCCGGGCGCAGCCGTGCCGCGGCGCGAACCGCGAACAGGGTGCCTGACAGCGCCGCGGCGGCGCTGATCAGCACCGCCACCAGCACCAGCGCGGGATCGAGGCGGTAGAGCAGAAACGGGAAGCGGTAGTAGTCCATGTAGAGATCGCCCAGACCCTGCCCCATCCACACCCCCAGCGCGACGCCGCCGAGGTCGCCCAGCAGCGTGATGGCCAGGATCAGCTTCACGTAATGGAGAGTCACCGCGCCGTTGCCGTAGCCGAAGGCCTTGAGCATGGCGATCTGCTCGCGCTGGGTGTTCACCAGCCGGGTAACCACCACGTTGAGCAGGAAGGCGGCCACGCCGAGAAACATCACCGGGTACATCACCGCCATCTGCTCCAGCTGGCGGAACTCCTCGTTCAGGTAGCGGTGGGAGACCTGGTCCTCGCGGGTATAGGCGCCCAGCCCGCCGTAGGGGGCGAGCAGCGCATCGAGCCGGTCGATCACGGCCCGGGCGCTGGCACCGGCGGCGAGACCGAGGGCGACGTCGTTGAAGGCGCCATCCATGTCGTTGGCGGTGGCCAGCGGCCGGCGCGCCATCCACAGCACGCTGTAGCGGCGGAAATCGGGGATCACCGCGCCGGGCGCGAGCTGGTAGACGACTTCCGGCGAAAGCACCACCCCCACCAGGGTGAGGCGCTTGTAGCGGCCGTTGATGACCGCCGCGAGCGTGTCTCCCGGCTCGAGGCCATGGGCCTCGGCAAAGGCCTCGCTCACCAGGGCCTCGTCGTCGCGGGCGGGATCGATCAGGCGTCCCCGGCGCAGGTAGACGTCATTGAGCAGCGGCGCGCCACTGTCGGGCACCGACACCAGCCGGCCCTTCACCGGCTCGGGAAAGCCCGGCAGGTCCACGTTCACCTGGGTCACCACCCGGGTCTCCACCGCCGCCACCCCCGGGATGGCGGCGATGCGCCCGCGCAGGGATTCGGGGGCGCGCTTGAGGGAGGCGAACACGTCGGCGAAGCGGGTCTCCTGGTAGAAGGCCGCGCGGGTGTCGTGCAGGGCGTCGAGGGTGCTGCGGGACATGACGAAGGTGGCCACGCCGCCGGTGAGCACCAGCGCGATGGCCAGCGCCTGGCCGCGCAGGTGCCAGAGGTCGCGAAGCAGTTTCAGGTCGAGCGCGCGCATGGTTCTACCACGACAGCTCGCGCGCGGCGATCCGCTCCGGATTGCGGCGCTCCTCGCTGATGAGCCCGTCACTGAGGCGGATCACCCGGTCGGCCATCTGGGCGATATCGGCGTTGTGGGTGATGATGACCACGGTGGTGCCGAGCTCCCGGTTCACCCGCTCGATGGCCTCCAGCACCACCACCCCCGTGTGCACGTCCAGCGCCCCGGTGGGCTCGTCGCAGAGCAGGACATCCGGGCGCTTGGCGATGGCCCGGGCGATGGCCACCCGCTGCTGCTCGCCGCCGGAGAGCTGGGCCGGAAAATGGTCCATGCGCTGCTCGAGCCCCACCAGCCGCAGCGCCTCCTCAGGCGCCAGCGGGGTGCGCGCGATCTCGGTCACGAGCGCCACGTTCTCGCGGGCGGTGAGACTGGGGATGAGGTTGTAGAACTGGAACACGAAGCCCACGTGCTCGCGCCGGTAGCGGGTCAGCGCCCCGTCGTCGTAGGCGGAGAGATCGTGATCACCGTAGCGGACCGCCCCGGCGGTGGGGGCGTCCAGGCCGCCGAGAATGTTGAGCAGGGTGGATTTGCCGCTTCCCGAGGGGCCGAGGAGCACCAGGAACTCACCCTGGTAGATATCCAGATCCACACCGCGCAGGGCGTGCACCCGGACCTCGCCCATGGTGTAGACCTTGGTCAGTCCCCGGGCCTCGAACACCAACTCCTCGGATGCGGAACCAGCCCTTTTCGGGTCGCTGTGCATGGTCAGATGCCCTGCCTGAACACTTCGGTACAGTCCCTTGTACTTGCCACCGGGCAGCCGGCGCACCCGGCGGATTGACTCTAGCAGCCTGTCGGATCGGGCCTTGCCAGCGCTTGCTTCAGTAACATTCTGGCACAGCGGACAGCCGCGGCGCAGGGAAATGCGCCACGCAGGGGAACGATCGGCCGTTCCCTGCCGCCACGGCGGCGGTTGCTCAGGGGTTGAGCTGGTGGTGCACGGCCTGCGCCGCCCGCAGCAACACGGCGCGGTCGGCGGGGCCGGTCAGGGCATAACCGAGGGGACCGTCCACCCAGTAGAAGATGCCGTTGCCGTCGGTCTCGGCGTAGCGGAAGGCGGTGGCCTTGCTGTCCCACTGGCTGGTGCGCAGGTAGAGGGTCAGCCGCCGGCCGCTGCCGTCCTGGTACATGAACTGGGCCGCGGGACGCCCATCCTCGCCCGGCAGCAGCCGGCCGCCCACCAGGTCATAACCCTCCGCCTGGAGGCTGGGCGCACGCACCTCGGCGCCCAGGCGCTTGGTGAGCCAGGCGGTCAGGTGCGCCTCCTGCTCCGCGCCGACCTCCACGGGATGACGCACCTCGGTGCTGTAGACCGCGTGTGCAACGGCCGCCGGGCGCACCAGCACCCGGGCGATGGCCTCGGCCTGGGACCCTGCATCCGGTGGGTGTAGCGTCCAGCCGAGCAGCCCGCCCAGGCCGAACAGCGCGGCGGCGGCAGCGGCCTGGAGCCAGCGGCGCGCCGGGGGGCGCAGTGCTCCGGTGGTCAATGCCGCAGGCACCGGCTCGCCCAGCACCGGGTCGTAGGCCTGGTGCAGCAACCGGCCGATACGCCGGTAGGCGCGGAGCCGCTCCGCCTCCGCGGGCTGTCCCGCGAGGTAGGCCTCCACCACCGCCAACCGCTCCGGCTCCAGCAGCCCGTCCACGTAGGCGTGCAGGTCGGCCTCGGTCACGGCAGGCGCATTCCGGCTCATTTAATCCTCCGCAATCCCATCGTCTCCTCCCCCGTCAGCTGCCGGCGCAACTGCTCACGCGCCCGGTAGAGGCGGGACATCACCGTACCCAGGGGGATATCGAGAACGGCCGCTGCCTCCTCGTAGCTGAGTCCCTCCAGCGCCACCAGCAGGAGCACCTCGCGCTGCTCGTCGCGCAGACCGCCCAGGGCCCGTTCCAGATCCCGCAGGGCCGCCACCCCCTCCGGCCGGCTGTCACCCCCGGCCACGGGTTCCGGGACCTCCTCCAGGGTGGCGAAGCGGGGTCCCCGCACCCGGCGCCGGACCCCGCTCACGAAGACATTGTGCAGAATGGCGAACAGCCACGGCCGCATGTCCTCGGCCTCGCGCCACTGGCGCGCGTGGCGCCAGGCCCGTTCCAGACAGTCCTGGACCAGGTCGTCGGCCTCCGCAGCGTTCCCCGCCAGGGCGCGCGCGTAGCGCCGCAGGCGGGGAACGTGCAGGGCCAGGCGCCGGGTGAAGTGGTCCATGCCCCGTGCCGGTCCGGATTACTGTACCCCGAGCATCTCCATGGCCTTGGCCAGGGTCGCCACCGACTCGGCGTGGCGGCCGGCCTTGTGCTGTTCCTCGCCCTCTGCCCGCAGTGCCTTCACCTCGGCCAGCTGCTGCTCGCTCAGACCGGTCCCCTGTTCCAGGGCCGCGTCGATCTTCTTCATGTCCGCCGGGCAGTGGAATGCCAGGGCGGGCGCACTGAGGGCCAGCAGGCCCAGGGTCAGCAACAGGATCTTGACGTTATTCATCGGTAATCCTCCGCGTTATCGGTCTGGTATCGCTGCCGGCAGGCCCCACCGGACAGGCCTGCTCAAGCGTATAGACGCCTCCGTGAAGAAATTATTCCCGCCCGGCGGTTTATTTTCCGGGCGGCACCTGACAGGCGGACAGCGCCGGTCCATGCTTTCATAAACGGGATTGAGGCGGACGAACAAGATGAACAGAACGCCTGGATTCACTGTCATCGCCCATCGCGGCGCCAGCGCGCTCGCACCGGAAAACACCCTGGCGGCCATGCGCCTGGCGGCAGCCGCCGGTGCCGACTGGGTAGAGGTGGACGTGCAGTTCGTGGCCGGAACGCTGCTGGCGTTCCACGACACCACCCTGGAACGCACCACCAACGGCCGGGGCCCGCTTACCGCGTTGCCACTGGCGGCATTGCTTCAGCTGGACGCCGGCGACGGGGAACGGATTCCCTTCCTGTGGGAGATCATCGAGGCACTGGGACCGGAACGGGGGCTCGACATCGAGCTGAAGGGCCCGGGTACCGCGGCGGCGGTGGCCGCGCTGGTGCACCGGTATGTCCACCTCGGCTGGCACTACTCCCGCTTCCTGGTTTCCTCTTTCGATCACGCCGAACTGGCGCGGCTGCACCGCCTGGCGCCACGCATCCCGGTGGGGGCGCTGGTGTCCCGTCTGCCCGTGGACTGGGGCACGCTGCAACGGCGCCTTGACGCGCGTTCACTGCATATCCCCCTGGCACTGGTCAACAAGGTCCTGGTGCGCCAGGCCCATGCCCGGGGACTGCGGGTCCTCGTCTACACGGTGGACGAGCGCCGGCACCTGGCACGGGTCCGGGCCATGGGCATCGACGGCGTGTTCAGCAACGACCCGGGACGGGTACTGGGCTGGTTGGGAGGAAAGGCCCGCGACGAATTGCGGGTTGCGGGTCGCCAGAAATGAGCGGGGGCAGCGCCCCTGCAGGCAACCGCCCCCGATATCCCTCAGCCCGCTGCCAGCGAACCGGTCGGCGCGCGCCGCGCGGCTACCGTCCGATCCTCGCCACGCGCAACCTGGAACGATTTCCCCTCAGGGCAGATCACCACGACGAAACAGGAGGTAGCCGCCTGTGGCCGCCACCGTGCCGAGGGCCATCGGGTAGGCGATGGCGTAGGTCATGAAACCGGGTTCGCCGAAGGTGTCGAGGATGATATAGGCGGCCGGGCCGAGCATCACCAGCTGGGGATCGAACATCATCATGGCGGCGATGCGAAACACCTGCAGGGGGTTGGCCAGAGCGATGGCCACCGCCGATTCCGGCGGCAGGTGCTCCTTGATCATGATGCCGAGCAGGATGAGATCCAGGAACAGCACCAGGGTCAGCCAGATGATGAACACGGCCCCCTGGGCCACGTCGGCGGAACGGGCCACGGTGGAGATGAGCATGCCGATGCCGAGGAAGCACCAGGCCAGTGCGAGCAGCAGGCCGGTGTAGTAGAAGAAATCGTCCCAGGGCACCGGGATATCCTTGATGGTCGCCCAGGCGGCTGCTCCCGCCATGGCCAGGAACACCGGCAGGAAGATGACCGTGAAACGGCCGATGATCTTGCCCCAGAACCAGGCGCTCAACGTGATGGGCAGGGACAGCAGGTATTCGAATACTCCCGCCTCGCGATCGCCGGCCACGGAGCGCACGGTGGTGATGAGCACGAACACCGGCAGGATGGCCATGGTGAGCTGGATGAAGACCGTCAGCAGGCGCGAGAGCCCCAGGAAACCCATGATGCGCGATTCGGTCAGGCCGAAGACGAACAGCAGCACCACCAGGCCGCCGAAGATGGCCGTGTAGACCATGAACCAGCGGGCACGCAGGGACTCGGTGATGTCGGCGAGAGCGGTGAGCCAGAGACTTTTCATTTGAGCTCCGTGGATAATAACGTCATTGCCGAACCGGCGGGGCGGCAGGCTCGCCTTCCCCTGGGCCATGGTCATGGTCATGGTCGTGTTCGGGATCTTCTGCGTACCGATCACGACCATAGATGGAGGGCGCCAGCCGGGATGGATCGAGGCTTACCCCCGCCTCCTGGGTGAAACGCTCCTCTATCTCGTAGACGAGTTTCCTTGCCTCCTCCCAGTTGAGTGCCCCCTCGGCCGGCTCGTCCTGGGCGCCCAGCCCGTACTCCATAGGGGTGGTGAATCCCCGCACGTACCAGGCCTTGCGGGCCTCGATCCAGTGCCCGTCGCGGTGGTCGTTGACCCACATCTCCACCCGGGGATCATCCTTCCAGGGTTGCTGGTCGAGCCAGAGCATGGCGCAGCCCACGTCGTCGAAGTAGTAGACCCGGCTCCGATCGCCCTTGGGCCAGCCCCGGATCTGGGCGGAGAAACGCCGGTCGCTCAGGATCATCAGGCACCGTTCGCAGATATCCCGGTCCCACTTGACCTCCGCGGGTCCGGTACCGGGATCGCCACCACAGGCGGAGAGAATGGCGAAGGCGGCGGAGAGCAGCAGGGATGCGACCAGGCGCTCAGGCCAGACGCGTGACGCGCGCATCGGCGTCCTCCCCCTCCTCCTCCATGTTGATGCCGTTCACCAGCCCCGCATAGCGGGAGAGCATGCCGAGGAAACGGAGGCGGTCGGGGCCGGCCACCCGCCCCTCCCAGACCCGGCCATCGCCCCCATCGAGGAACCCCCACTCGGTAATCGTACGGGCAAACGCCTCTTCGGGACGGGCAATGCTCAGGCGCACTTCCAGCACGCTGTCCATGTCCACGGTGTCGGCCACCCGGTCGTCGAGCACGACCCGGCCCCGGTCCAGCTCCACCACGCGGTTCACCAGGGAGGCCACCTCGTCGAGGCGGTGACTGGAGATGAGCATCACGGCGTGGTCCTTCTTCTCGGCGAGAATCTGGAAGAAGACGTGACGGGCTTCCGGGTCGAGATTGGCCGCCGGCTCGTCCAGCACCAGGATGTCCGCGTCACGCCCCAATGCGATGCTGATGAGCAGCTTCTGCTTCTGACCGCCGGAGAGCTTGACGAAAGGCTGGCGCCGGAAGGCGTCCGGATCCAGGCCAAGGCGCCGGGCTATCCCGCGCATGCGCTCGGGATCGCTGTCGCAGACGCTGGCGGCGAAGCGGATGAGCTGGCCCACCGGCATCTTCAGCGGCGGCGGCAGCTGCGGCACGAAACCCACCCGGGCCAGCACCTCGCTGCGATGAGTGCGTGGCTCGAGTCCGTCCACGAGCACCTTGCCGTCACAGACATATTCGCCGAGCAGACAGCGGATGAGGGTGGTCTTGCCCGCGCCGTTGGAACCCACCAGGGCAATGCGCTCGCCCGGACGGATGTCCAGGTCGATCCCGGTGAGCACCTTGTTGCGGCGGAAACGCTTCACCACCTGCTGGAACTGGATCATGACTTCCCCTCGAAGGCTTCAATCGCGATGCTGCCAATGCTATTTCAGCTGTTCCAGCCAGCTGAACTCGTAGCGCAGCGAATTGGTGGGGCAGACATCCACGCACATGCCGCAGCGGGTGCAATCGGCACCGACCGGCACCCTGGTATCCGTGGCGCGGCCCTTGATGGTCACGTCGAGCACGTGCGGCACGAGGCACACCTTGCGGCAGTCACCCTCGTGTTTGCAATCCTCCAGCACATAGGTGACCCGCATGGGGGAGAGCAGCCCCACCACGCCGTAGGTGATGCCGATGGGACAGACATAGCGGCACCAGGCGCGGCGCGAGACGAAGATCTCGAACAGCAGCAGGAACAGCACCCACAGCAATGCCAGCGAGGGCCCGTAGATGATCGCGCGGCTGACGATGCCGGTCGGCGAGATGGCCTCGAACACCGTGTAGCCGGTGGCGAAGGCCAGCAGGGCGAAGATGACGTAGAACACTGAACGGATGGCGCGGTGGAACGGAATGTCCTTCACCAGCTTCTTCTGCGCCAGCCACAGGTGGATCTTCTCCGCCCACTCGGAGAGCAGGTGGTAGGGACAGACCCAGGAGCAGAAGCTGCGTCCGCCCACCAGGAACCACAGCACGAACACCGTGACGGTGCCGATGAGCAGGTTGATGAGCACCGTCTTGAAGGCCAGCATCACCTGCAGGGCGGAGTTGAGATCCGCCATGTGGAAACCGAGGAAGCGCGACGCGGTGAGCGCCCCTTCCAGCAGCTGGATGTCGAAGTAGTAGGAGACCACGAACAGGAGATTGACGAACAGCAGTGTCGCCCAGCGCCGCTTCAGCCACTTGTTCTTGCCCTGCTTCTCGTCGTGCAGGCGGCGCACCTCGTCCATGTCGAGCTTCTGGCCGCGCTTGTAGAAGTGGATCTCCTGCGCCGCGGGCGTGATGTCGTCCTTCTCCGGCTTGGTCGGCGCCCGCCCGAGCAGCTGCATGAATGATTCGACCAGGTATTTCATGCCGTCACCGTATCCGCATTCTTGGTCATGTCCACCACGATGGCGGCGGGCGTCACGGGGCAGACCATCTCACAGGCCCCACAACCCACGCAGCCCTCGTAGATCACCGGGCGCATGCCGCCCCCCTCCACCGGCTCCAGGCCGATGGCGCGGCTCGGCGGGCACTGGTTCGGGTCATCCGCGGGCGGATGTCCGGCCTCGCACTGGTTGCGGCGGATCTCGATGGGACAGTGGACGATGCAGAGATCGCAGATTTCGCGGTCGAATTCCTGGCCCCGCACCGGCAGGGGTTGCCAGCGGTTGAGTTCGGCATAGCGGAACAGGCCCTTGAAGCTCGCATCGCGGATACGGCCCTTGAACCCCTTGCCCTGCATGGCCAGGCACAGATCCGGGCGCGCCAGCTCGGCGAAACCGATGCGCACCTGGTGCGGATAATTGGTGTCGTGGCTGAGAGAGCCGGTGGGACAGGCGAGCACGCACTGCAGGCCGTCGCAGGAGAAGTCGCAGGCCTGGGCCCGGGCGTCGATGTGCGGAGTGCCGTTGCCGAACCCATCCATGATGTCGGTCAGCTTGATGGCCTCCACCGGGCACACCTGTATGCACTGGCCGCACTTGATGCAGGAGGCGAGGAATTCATCCTCGGCCAGTGCGCCGGGCGGACGCAGGCGCGGGTTGTAGCCGCGCACCACGGGGATGAACCCAACCAGGGAGGCGCTGACCACCCCCGCGGCGAGCCCCAGGGAGCGCAGGAAACGACGGCGCGCCTCCTGGGTCTTGCGGTCGAGTACCCGCGGCTTCTTGACGGGCTTCTCTTTGCTCTTGTCGTCGGTCATTGGACGGTTCCGGTATGAAGCAGCGGTTGTTCATCCTTAAGCACCAGCTCCGGGGTGCTGAAGGGTGCCAGCCGCTCGAGGAAATCGATGACCTCCAGTACGGGCGATCCCTTGAAAAAGCGGGCGGAGGGGATGTCCATCCAGATCCGGTCCGCGTAGGCGTAGAACTGGTGGGGTGTATCCCCCACTCCATCGTTGTTCCGGTCGAACCCCTGGTAGTCGTCCCAGTAGTTGCCCTCCCAGATGTTGCGCTTGGCCGAACGGGCACCGGCCACGGCCACCTGGGTCAGGTTGCCCTGGAACGTGTTGCCCTTGAAGACATTGCCGGTCCAGTCACTCAGAAACTGCACTCCGACGCCGTTGTAGGCGATCAGGTTGTTGGTGATGCGGTTGGTGGTGTCGGGCTGCCACGGCGACAGGTCGAGGTAGAGGCCGTTGGCGCAGTAGAGAACCTCGTTGTTCAGGATGTCGTTGTCGGAGGTCTCCTTGAACCCGATGCCGATACCCGTGGCGCCGGTGGCGTGGGAGATATGATTGTTGCGGATCACCACGCTGTCGCTGTACATGAGGAAGATGCCCACCGAGTTGTTCCAGAACCGGTTGCCCTCCACCAGGTTGTACTGGGAGTACATGAAGTGCATCGAGTAGCGGCCGCGGGTGGCCGTGTTGCCGCGGATGATGTTGTCGCGCGAGTACCAGACCACCGCGTTGTCCCGGGAATCGTGGATTTGGTTCTCTTCGATGGTGTTGCCGAAGCTGTACCAGAGGCGGATGCCATCGCCGCGCAACCCCAGGCTGACATCCTTGGAGCTGATCCGGTTGCGGCGCACCACGTTGTTCTCGGACTGCTGCAGGTCGATGCCGAACAGCGTGTTCTCGATAACGTTGTCCTTGATGACATTGTAGTTGCCGCGCACCTGGATGCCCGCGTCGATGTCGTTGAAGGAGCGGCCGGAGTTCCTCAGGACCATGTTGCGCACCTGAGCCCCGTCGGTGTCCAGCAGCAGGATGGTCCCCTTGCCGCCGTTGTCGATGGTCACCTGGCCCCCGCCATCGATGATCATCGGGGCATCCACCACCACCGGGCCGGCGTAGATGCCCGGCGGCGGCTTCAGCACGCCGCCGGGCTCCGTGGCATCCACCAGGGGCTGCAGGGGCGGATATTCAGGCGCTGCCGCATTTTCTTCGGCACCGGTCACACCCAGCGCTGTCACCAGGAGCAGCGCCAGGAGCAACAGCCTTCCGCGAAGTGCCGACACGGGGCTCCCCCTAGACCTTGAACCCGCCGTGACGCATCTGCCGGCCCCGCAGCAATGCGGCGAGCAGCAGCAGGAAGGAGGAGGCCATCATCAATCCGAAGCCCGTATAGGGATAGGAGTGGGTGGAGAACTGGGCCACCTTGCCGTCACCGAACACGGTGGGCATGAAGGGCTTCACCGTGAAGGCGCCCATGCTGCTCAGGTTGTGGCCGAACCACCACAGCCAGCCGGAGTAGTCGATGATGAAGAACAGCGGCAGGAGCATCGGCACGACGATGAGCAGCCAGTAGAAGGGCTTCCACTTCCAGGCCCCCACCACCAGCACCGCCATGGCGACCAGCATCGCGACAAAGACCCCCTGGACGATATTGACGATGAGCTGTACGCGCTCGGCCATGTCCTGGCCGGGGAAGTAGCGTCCCAGCGCCTCGAAGTAGCTCTCTTCCACCGCCATCAGGCCGCTCCAGTCCGCCACATCCTCACGATCCAGATCGAGGGTTTCCATGACGTCCGACTGGTAGCCGGGTGAGGTGTACTTGAAGCCTCCCTCGCTGTAGAGAGCAACGCTCATCCACCCGGCGATGGCAAGGGATCCCGCCAGCAGAACCGCCGTACGGGATTTTCGCCCCGGCATGACAAAGGCCACCAGCATCACGCCGAGCAGGGTGAAGACAAAGGGCGACACCGCCCGCTCCACCGGAGCGCCGGCGGAGATGGGATACATCCCCACGTAGTGGTTGATGGTGTCCATCTCGTGCTTGCATTCCAGCGCCTCGGCTTCCTTCACCTCGGTGGATTTGCGCGTCTCGCAGCCGTTGAAGACGCCATCCACGTGGAAGTGGATGCGGATGCCGTCCGGAAAGGTGTGCTCGGGGTAGTTGGGCGCCGTCAGGGACACCCACCAGATCGGCGTGAAGTAGATGACGGCCAGCAGCGCAATGGAGGCCAGCGTCAGGACCCCGATGATGAGGGTCTGCTTGCTTTGGTTGGCAGCGTTCATATCGCTCGAAATCCTTGCCTTCAAGAGTGCGGCGGGGGCTTGTGTGGAGGGAGCGCCATCCCTGGCGCCGGACCGGGCGGCACCCCCCGCTGCCGCCCGGCTCCGGTGCTCCGCCCGCTTACTTGAAGTCGGGGTTCAGCCAGTCCGGGGAGGGTGCGACCAACTCCTTCGGCACCTGGCGGGAGACCCAGTTGATCACCATCTTCATATCCTGGTCGGAGAACTCCTGGATCTGCTTGACCATGTCCGGGTTGGCGTTGCGGCGCTTGCCGTCGCGGATCCACTCGAACTGGCGCACGATGTACTTGTAGTGCTGACCGCCGATGCGGGGGTAGAACTTCTCGTTGTTGCCCTCGCCCGCATCGCCGTGGCAGCGGACACAGTTGTCCTTGTAGAGCTGCGCCCCCTTCTCATACTCGGGGGTGCCCGGCTCCCACGGACCATAACCCGGCTTCGGGTTCATGGGA
>NZ_QPJY01000004.1:207088-249878 GCF_003337735.1 Thioalbus denitrificans
CAGCGGGTACAGTTGTCCTTGTAGAGCTGCGCCCCCTTCTCATACTCGGGGGTGCCCGGCTCCCACGGACCATAACCCGGCTTCGGGTTCATGGGAATGGTCTCGATGTAGGCCACCACGTCGGCCAGCGCCTGGGCGTCACCGATGGACTCCGGCAGGGCGAAGGGATACATGGTGGGGTTGTCGCGGTTCTTGGCGCGGATGTCCGACAGCTGCTTGATCAGCACGTCCGCGTGCTGGCCGGCCAGCTGCGGGAAGGTGCCGTCCTCGGTGCCCCAGCCCTCGGGCAGGTGGCAGGCGGAGCAGACCTCGAACACGTCGCGGCCGTTCACCTTGTCACCATCCAGCGCGATGGCCTCGTCGATTTCACCGCTGTGAACGCTCCACTTGACCTTCTCCCCTTCCGCGGCCCCGGCGGCACCGGCAAAGACGACGCCCAAAGCCACGGCCAGAATCTTGATCATCGGTTTACGCATGATTACTGCCTCCGAACACTTCACTCTATCTCTGAATCCAGACTACCGGGACAACCCAGGCAGCCCCCACTGTGGTTATGCAAACTGACGATGAATCATCCGCTTGGTATATTCCAAACAGTCGAAAATGAACATCGTCCCATTACCGTGTATTTTCCAATCCCCCGCAGATATTGCCTTGACGGTTATCAATATGGGCGATTTTTTTATACCCGGGAATATTTACAGATACCTCACTAAATATACGTCTTTAGATAAATCAGGGCTGCAGACCGGCCAGCCAGGCGGCGATGGTCTTCATCTCATCCTCGTTCACCAGATGCATCACCCCTTTCATGGCGGCGGTCTGGCCGTTGTTGCGGGCGCCACTCTTGATATCCGTCATCTGGTTCAAGATGTACTGCTCGTTCTGCCCGGCGAGCTTGGGGTAGGTGGGCAGGATCGGCTTCTTGCCGTCCGCGCCATGGCAGGCGATACAGGTCTTCTGGGCGTAGAGTGCCGCGCCGTCCTGGGCCTGCACGCTGGTGGTCAGGGCCAGGCCCGCCACGGCGGCGCCCAGCAGCATCATCGTCGACTTGCGCATTGCATTCACCTCGGTCTTCACTGTTACCGGTTTATAAAAAGGGGGGGCATCATTGCCCCCCCTCAACTTCACCTATCCATACTGCATTTATTGTTATTCAAGCGACGTTGGGAAAACCGTTACTTGATCTTCTTGGCGTTGTTCTGCTCAAGATAGGTCTTGGCACGCAGACCGAGGTCGGCGGTCTTAACCTGGTACTGCCACCACTGGTTGGCCCAGAGCATGGCGTTCTGCCAGTCTTCCTTCGCCGCGGCGGCCTCGGACTTGGCCTTGGCATCGGCAGCGAAGTTCAGCTGGTCGGTAGCATCCTCCACCAGGCCCACAACCGTCGGGAAGTCCTTGTAGTTGTGGCTGGTGATGAAGCCCACCACCTCGTCGATCACCGCCTGGGTCGCGATGTTCTCCTTCACCTGCTTCTCGTAGTCGGCCTTGGTGTAGCTGGTACCGACCTCACCCTCGCCGACGGTCGCCTTGTAGCCTTTCGGCTTGACCAGCAGGTAACCCTGCATCTCCAGGTGCAGCGCCGAGCAGAACTCGGTGCAGTAGTAGGGGAACACGCCTTCCTCGGTGGCCATGAGCCGCGCCGTGGAGGTCTTGCCGGGCTCCACGGAGAGCTGCACGTTGTGGCCGTACATCGCGAAGCCGTGCACCTCGTCCTCCGCGCGCTCGAGGTTGGTCAGGTGAATCAGCACCTCGTCGCCCACTTCGGCCTCGATGGTTTCGGGGGTGATGTGGGAGCGGATGAGGGAGCCGAACACCTCCACCTTGCACTTGCCCGAATCGTCGCAGGTCCGCTCGGTCTTCTCGCGGCCGGCGCGGACGGCGTACTCGGATTTGCTGTCGGTGCGGCTGTTCCAGCCGGACTTGTAGCGGACCTCAGGCTGCAGCTTGTCGGCCTTGATGGCGGCCACGTAGTGGGGCTCGCCCAGGGGCAGCGGCATGTCGTAGAGCAGCTCCATCTTGTCACCGCTGATATCGATGAGCTGATGGTTCTGCGGATGCAGCGGACCCACCGGGTTGAAGCGGTCGATGGCCAGCTTGTTCAGCGACACCAGGTACTTGCCGTCAGGATCGACGGTGTCGCCTTCCATGGTCATCAGGTGGCCGACGTTGTAGTGGATGGAGATCTTGTCCAGCACCTTGCCTTCGCAGAAGTCCCACTTGACGATCTGGGAGTCAACGTAGAGCGAGGTGTAGGCGACGCACTTCTTGGAGTCGAACTGGGTATGCAGCGGACCCAGACCCACCTCGAGCTGCAGGTGGAGGACGTCCTGGATGGGAATGATCGGAATCCCGTAGGGGTCCTTGCCCTCGAAGTTCTTGTCCTTGATCGCCTTCTGGATCTTGGCGAAGTCATACACGGACATGTGGGTGTCGAGCTTGCCGTTGACGATGATCTTGGTACCGTCGGGCGTCACGTCCACACCATGGGGGCTCTTCGGCTCGGGAATCAGGAACAGGATACCCTCGGCGATGGACACATCCATCGGGAGAACCTGCATCCCGTTGATCTCGGTCCCCTTGCCCGCCTTCACCAGTTCTGCGGCCTTCTTCCAGTTAACCACGTGGAGGAAGTCGGTATCCTTCGCGGAGCAGCCGGCCTCGTAGGGCGGACGGCCCTTCTCGATGCCGCCGACATAACGCTCGGTGCAGAAGGAGTTGGTGAACGACCAGCCGTAGCTCGGCCCCTTGCCGGCGTCGGAGAGATCCTGGCTGTAGGGCGGAAGCTCGAGGGTGAAGGAGTTCTCGGGCTCGAGGCGCCCCTTCTCCTTGTTGAACTTCCAGTAGGTCACGCCACCGCGATACTCGTCGTTGAACTTCTCGAGGGGGTGGTACTTCTTGTCGTAGGGGGCGGCGTACTGGGTCGCCTCGATGACATACTCGGTGTTGGGTGTGGCGAAGGCGCCGCCGTGCTCGGACTTGAACAGCGGGTTGACCACGATCTGCTTGGTCTCGAAATCGTGCAGATCGATCACCGCCACGCGCGGGTTGGCCTTGTCGTTGATGAAGACGTACTTGCCGTCGTAGTCACCGTCGGTCTCGGAGAAGGCCGGATGGTGGGTGTCACCGTAGTTGATCTCCTTGCCGAGAATGTTGCCCTGGCGCAGCACGGCCTTCGACTCCTCGTCGAAGCCATAGCCCTGCCACGGCTCCGGCGTGAAGACGCCGATGTACTTCAGGATGCGCATGGACGGAATGCCGTAGACGATCATCTGGCCGCTCTGCCCCCCGGAGCTGAGCGCGATGTACTCGTCACGGCCGCCGGAAGGCGTGTAGGTCTTCGCCGCAGCAAGAATGTCCTTCTGGGTCAGACCGCGCGCCTTCATGATGTCCTGCAGGGTGTCCTGGGACCAGGCCGTGCCGGTTACGGCGACGCCCAGCCCGAGCCCTACCAGCAGGGACAGCGTGCGTTTTGTGACAGGTTTCATGTTTCCCCCTTTTTATCCCCGTTCAAACGGATACACCGAGCCTCGTCCGGATCGGTCGAGACGCATTGCAACCTACTGCGGGTCGTTCAACCTTGATGTAGGTCAAAGAATATTCCTGATAGATACTCAGCTTTATCGATAATTGAGAAATGTCAAATAGATGCCTGTCCTAAGGCATATATGTACATGACACATCTGGATTAACAATTCACGACGGACAGCAATTCCATGGATTCGAATGTTCTGAAAAGAGGCGACGGAACCGAAGCGGATCTCCGAATCAGACACACATTTTTGTAAATATATGTGTCGACACAGGACCCGACGCTCTCGCCGCCACTCTATCGGATCGGGTACGCGGCTGGAATCCGGCATGCCCACGCGAGCCGGTCGGCATGAACCATGATGCGCGGACGCCGCACCGGAGGTTTGATTTACATCAAGTCATGCGGAGCCGTTGCTGTGGTCCAATATCGCGCCGTCATCCGCCACATGACCTGCTGCCATGACTCTGCTCCAGCCCGGAACCTCCCCCCGGCGGGGACTCGCGTCCCTGCTACTGGCCTGCCTGCTGCTCGCGGCCGCCGCGCCGTCCCGTGGCGAGGAGGTGGACCTGGAGAACGGCTTCGACATCAACGAGACCTGCGCCGGCTGCCACGGCGTGAACGGGGAAGGCGGCAAGGACGGCGAGTATCCGCGCCTGGCGGGACTGCCCGCGGCCTATCTCGCGCGGCAGCTGCATCTCTACCGGGACCGCGAACGGCCCAACCTGGCCATGATCGAGTACGTGGACGAGCGGCAGATGCCCGATCCAGACATCCGCGACATCGCCGCCTACCTCGCCGCCATCGAGCTGCCCATTCGCATGCCCGACCTGCCCGAGGACGCCACTTCGCTGGAAAAGCTGAGGGCCGCCGAGAAGGTATTCAACGTCCCCAGGGTGGAGGGTGATCCGGACGCCGGGCAGAAGATCTACAAGCGCGAGTGCGCCTCCTGCCATGGTCCGGAGGGCTGGGGCGACGAGTCGGAAGCGGTGCCGATGCTGGCGGGCCAGTACACCCAGTATCTGTGGCGCTCGGTGGACAAGTATCTCAAGGGAACACGCATCCACGACCCCTCCGATCCTGAGTACAGGCTGCTGGCCGAGTTTTCCGAGACCGAGATTCGCGATATCTTCGCCTATCTGTCCACCGTGGATGACCAATAGGAAGAAGGATGTCCCCTCGTACCGCACGCCTGCTTCTCTGGGGTCTCATCGCCCTGCTGCTGGCGGCAATCGCCGGCTACGCCATCTACAAGGTGCAGCCCCTGCTCAATCCCAAGGTGGTGGCCCGGGCCCCCGTGGACGTCTCCTGCAACCTGCGTGATCATCCCTGCAGCGTGGTATTCGACGACGGCACCCGGGTGGAGCTGAGCATCGAGCCCCGCTACATCCCGCCGCTCAAGCCCCTGCAGGTGGAGGTGCGGGTGGAGGGCCGGGAGACCTCGGGGGCGGAGATCGACCTGGTGGGACTGAACATGAACATGGGCTACAACCGTCCGGTGCTGTCCCAGGCCGGGCCCAACCTTTACCGCGGCACGCTCACCATTCCCGTATGCGTGCGCAACCGCATGGACTGGGAGGCCACCATCCTGCTGCGCACCAGCGCGGGGCTAATCGCCGCGCCCTTCCGCTTCTCCACCCTCAAGGCCCACGCCTACGAGAAGCCATGACCATCTCACGTCCCTGGCTGGTGTTCACCGCCGCACCGCACCGGATGATGTTCTTCGGCGGGGCCGTGCAGCTGGTGGCGGTGATGCTCTACTGGAGCACCGAGCTGGCCGGCCGCTACACCGGTGCGTGGTCACCGCCGGCGACCGTCATCCCCGCCCTCTGGGCCCACATGGCGCTGATGCTCTACGGGCTGTTCAGCTTCTTCTTCTTCGGCTTCCTGATGACCACCTACCCGCGCTGGATGCGCGGAAAGGAAATTCCCCGCCCGGCCTATGTCCGCACCTTCCTGCTGCTGGCCGCCGGCACCCTGCTCTTCTACCCCGGCCTGTTCACCGCGATACCGGTACTGCTCGCGGGCGTTGTGCTGTGGCTGGCGGGACTGGCCTCGGGCATGGCGGCCCTGTGGCGGGTCTACCGCACCGCCCCCACCGACGACCGGTTCTATGAAACCTGGCTCAACGGCGCCTTCTGCGCCGGCTGGCTGGGGCTGGCAGCCTTCGCGGCCTGGCTGTTGGACCCGCGGCCGGTCTGGCTGCAGCTGAGCCTGAACCTGGGCCTGTGGCTGTTCCTGGCGCCGGTGCTGAGTACCGTCGCCCACCGCATGATCCCCTTCTTCACCGGCGTGGTGGTGCCCGACTACCGCGAGGTGCGGCCGCGCTGGAGCCTGTGGCTGCTGAACGGGGGGCTGGCCCTGCATGGCCTGCTGGCGGTGCTGGACCTGCGGCCGTGGCTGTTCGCGGTGGACCTGCCGCTCGCGGCACTGGCCTTCTGGCACAGCCGCGCCTGGCGCTTCCGCGCCGGCCTCACCGTGCGCCTGCTGGCGGTGCTGCACATCGCCTATCTCTGGTTCGGCATCGCCCTGCTGCTCTACGGACTCCAGAGCCTGGCGCTGGCCGTCACCGGCACCCTGTGGCTGGACAAGGCGCCGCTCCACGCCTTCGGCATCGGCTTCGTCACCTCCATGCTCATCGGCATGGCCTCCCGGGTGAGCCTGGGCCACTCCGGCCGCCCGCTGGAGGCGGACACCTTCACCTGGCTCTGCTTCCTCGGCGTCTCCCTCGCCGCGCTGCTGCGCATCGCCGGCGAGTGGCCGCCCCTGTGGCCCGCCCTCGGCATCCATCCGAACCTGCTCGCCGGCTTCGCCTGGCTCGGTTTCGTGGGCGCCTGGGTGGCCCGCTTCCTGCCCATCTACCTGCGTCCCCGGATCGACGGCCGACCCGGCTGAGCACGCCGGGCACCTGAACGGACCGGGGCAGTCCCCCACCGCCGCGCCTTTCCGCACCCCTGTCGGGGCTCTGCATGAGACCTTGCATGGGCTTGGGTCTGCAACTGTCTGATATCGATTTGATTGTCTACAATAATCAAAGGTTTTTTAGATCTTGGCCGACATGACCCTGGAGTGATGTAGCAACCTCCCATACCCAGCAGGGACGCGCCCATGGCCGGAACGCCCAATCGGATCGCAGCAGACGGCAAGGCGGGCCGGGCAGCACTCCGGCAGCGGCTTCCGGTGCTGCTCCTGGCGCTTCTGGGCACCCTGTTGACCCTCGGTGCCTACCTCCAGGCACACCGGCAGATGGCACACCTGGAGTCCGCCGAGCTCGAGCGGCGCGCAGCGGAATATGCCACGGAGATCCAGCACACCCTCGACATGAACCTGGAGATACTGGAGGGTGTGGGGGCTCTGTTCGATGCCTCCCGCGAGGTGAGCCGCACCGAGTTCGAGGCTTACGGCCGCTACGCCCTCGCCCACCACGGCGAGCTGCAGGCCCTGGAATGGGCACCGCGGGTGCCGGCGGCCTACCGTGCCAACTATGAGACCGCCGCCCGCGCCGAGGGACTGGAGAAATTCCGGATTGTCGAGCGGGCCCCGGACGGCGGCTTGCAACCGGCCGGCGACCGTTCTGAATACTTTCCCGTATTTTATCGATTCCCGGACGCGGACGCTGAAAGCCCCTATGGCCTCGACCTGGGAAGCGATCCCCGGCAACGGCCCGTCATCGAACAGGCCAGGGAACGGGGCGGCACCGTGGCTGCGGTACCCCGGCATGCGGTGGGCACCGCCCGGGATGGAAGGCTCCTGATCGTACTGCCCGTATACCGGACCAGCCGGTCCGGGCAGGAACTGGATGGGCCCCTCACCAGCACCCCCCCCTATGGCTTCCTCGTCGCCATCATCCGGATCAGGGAGATGATCGACGCAGCACTGCGGCTGTTTCCGGCGGACGAGCTGAACCTCCGCCTCGACGATTCCGGGCACGGGAACGAGATGCCCGCGAGTCTCTACGTCAACGGCACGGACTACCTGCCCGGCGCGGATGACCTGCGCTTCGACATCGAGCTGCCCGGCAGCTCCTGGGTGCTGTCCATCGCGCCCGGCCCCGCATTCGGTGCCGGCCACTACCATCAATGGCCCCTGCTCCTGCTCGTCTTCGGACTGGTGTTCACCTTTTCCTTCACCGCCTATCTGGACACCATGCGGCGCCGCTCCGCCACCCTCGGGGCCATGAACCGGGCCCTGGCCGAGTCCCGGGATCGGATCGAGCAGGCCCACCGGGAATGGGTCGAGGCCTTCGACGCGGTACCGGATCCCATTTTCGTGCACGATTCCGAAGGCAGGCTGGTGCGTGCCAACCGCGCCTACGCCGAGGCTGCGGGCCTGCCCTTCAAGGAGATGCTCGGCCGTCCCTACTGGGAGGTGTTCCCGCGCGGCGACGGACCGTTCCCCGGCTGCAGTCTCCATGATGAATACTCGGAAGAGCCGTACGAAATGACCCTGGCAGGGCGACACTACGCTGCCCGTAGCTTCAGGCTCCACAATGGCGAAATCCGGCCGCGATCCGGCATCCACATCCTCCAGGACATCACCGCCCGCCGCAGTGCGCAACAGGAGATGCTGGAGGCCCACCGCCGGGCCCAGCGCTACCTGGACGTGGTCAACGTCATGATCCTCGCCCTGGATCCCGAGGGGCACATCACCCTGATCAACCGCCGCGGCTGCGAGATACTGGGCTACCCGGAGGAGGAACTGATCGGCTGCGACTGGGTCGAGCAATGCATCCCGGAGCCGCAGCGGGAGGAGGTCCGCGCCCTGTTCCAGCAGCACTTGGACAGCATGCCCGTCGAGCACGCGGAGGGCCCGGTCCTGACCCGGGACGGACAGGTGCGCTTCATCAGCTGGCACAACACGCTGCTGCACGATCAGGCGGGCCGGCCCATCGGCACCCTCTCCTCGGGCCAGGATGTCACCGGGCAGCGCGCCGCCGAAGCCGCCCTGCGCACCAGCGAGGAGCGGCTCTCGCTGATGCTCGAGGGCACCGAGGACGGCCTGTGGGACTGGGACCTGGTGAATGACAGCGTCTACTTCTCACCCCGCTGGAAGGCGATCATCGGCTACGCTGTGGCGGAAATCGGCAACAGTGCCGACGAGTGGCAAAGGCGCATCCACCCCAAGGACCGTGAAACCACCCTGGCGGAGGTGGAGCGTGTCCTGCAGGGCGATGCCGAGCGTATCGACCTGGAGTTCAGGATGCGCCATCGCGATGGTCACGATGTCTGGATCCAGAGCCGCGGCCGCGTATTCCGCGACAGTACAGGCAGGCCCGTGCGCATGGTGGGCGCCCACACCGACATCACCGCCCGCCGGGAATTCCAGATCCGGGAGCACGCGCTCCTGGAGGCGCTGCGCGAGCGGGTGAAGGAGATCGACTGCCTCTACCAGGTGACGCGCCTGGCCACCGACACCGAACAGCCCCTGGAGCAGGTGCTGCAGCGGATTGCCGATACGCTGCCCGGGGGTTGGCAATACCCGGACAAGGCCGCCGCCCGGGTCAGGCTCGGGGAGAGCAACCTCACCAGCCGCGATTACCGCCCCACCGAGTGGACCCTGCGGGCGCCCATCCCGCTGCCCGATCCGCCCGACGGCGAGGTGGAACTGTGCTACCTGGAGCCGCTGCCGGAGGCGGATCACGGCCCCTTCCTGGACGAGGAGATGGCGCTCATCGAGTCGGTGGGCGTGCAGCTGGGGCAGCTCATCGCCCAGCGCCGCCATGCCGAGAGCCTGCACCGCCTCAACCGCACCCTGCGCACCCTCAGCCAGAGCAATACGGCCCTGGTCCGCGCCGGCAGCGAGGTGGAGCTCAACCAGTCCCTGTGCGATGTCATGGCCCGGCAGGGCGGCTATCCCCTGGTCTGGGTCGCCCATCGCGGCGACAGGCCGGCCGCCGGCATGCAGATCCGGGCCGTGGCCGGCACCCTCTCCACGTGGGAGGAGTTACTGAGTTGCGCGGGAGCGATCAATACCGGTGCATCCGCCGACCTGGCGCTGAGCACGGGCAACGGCGACAGCTCCTGCGTCGTTCTGCCCCTGCTCGAGGCGGGGCATGTATTCGGCGTGCTCGGCGTCTGCGCGGCGCCGCAGCAGGAGTTCACCACCGAGGAGGTGGCGCTGCTGGAGGAACTCGCCAACGACCTCGCCTTCGGCATCCGCAGCCACCGCACCTCAGACGAACGCGACCGCGCCCGCGAAGCGCTGGGGAAGGTGCTGTTCCAGACCATCGAGGCCATCTCCCGCACCGTGGAGATCCGCGATCCCTACACCGCCGGCCACCAGCGCCGGGTGGCCCTGCTGGCCGAGGCCATCGCCCGCGAGTTGGGCTGGAGCGAGGATCGCATCGAGGGGCTGCGCCTCGGCGCCATCATCCACGACATCGGCAAGATCTACGTGCCGGCCGAGATTCTCAACCGCCCGGGCCGCCTGACACCGCAGGAGTTCGGCATCATCCAGCAGCATCCCCAGGTGGGCCACGACATCGTACGGGGCATCTCCTTCCCGTGGCCGGTGGCGGAGATGATCCTGCAGCACCACGAGCGCCTCGACGGCAGCGGCTACCCCAACGGCCTGGCCGGGGACGCCATCGTGGAGGAGGCCCGCATCCTGGCGGTGGCCGACGTGGTGGAGGCTATCAGCGCCCACCGGCCCTACCGCCCCGCGCTGGGTCCGGAGAAGGCGCTGGCGGAGATCCGCAGCGGTCGCGGCGGGCGCTACGACGCCGACATCGTGGACACCTGCGTGCGGCTGTTCGAGGAGGCCCGCTTCCAGTGGCCCGACGAGACGGGGCCGGGGAGTTACTGATGGCAGCCTGTCGCGCCGGCACGGGGTCCCCGTTCCACGCCCGCCTCGGTGATCCAGGCGCTCACCAGGCGGGCCGGCGTCACCTCGAAGTAGGGATTCATCACCCGTACGCCGGGCAGCTCCGGCGCACCCAGCTCGGCCGGATCCATCTCCTCCAGTTCGGGCCCCTCCGATGAGGGCGACAGGCGCTTGAAGCTCTCGCAGCAGACATAGAAGGGGATGCCGTTGTCCCGGGCAGTCAGCGCCAACAGGTAGGTACCGGTCTTGTTCACCACTGCGCCATCGGCCGTCAGGGCGTCGGCGCCCACCAGTATCGCATCGGCACCGGCCGCGTAACGGCCCAGCGCCGCGTCGGTGACCAGCGTGGTGGGTATGTGCCATGCCGAGAGAGCGGCGGCCAGGCGGTGACCCTCGTTCAGGGGACGCGATTCGGCCACGATGGCCCGCACTCCCGCCTCCCGCAGCTTTTCGAATACCGCGGCCACGGTCGAGCTCAGGCTCAGGGTGGCGATGGTGCATCCCGCCCCGAGGCGGGTGGCGGCATGTCCGGCGGCCCTGTCCACCGCCCGTTTCGACTCCGCCGCCACGGACTCCGCGGCCCCGGCCGCGGTGGCGCGGGCCTCGGCGAGGGGTAGATGCCCACAACGGGCCAGTTCGCCCTTCCAGCGCCCGAGCAGGTTGTACAGCGGCGCCATGCTCGGCCGGGTGGCGACGAGGAAATCCGCGGCCGCGCACAAGTCCGCCACCAGTGTCGCCGGGTCCGGAGCGGCGGTGCGACGGGCCAGTTCGGAGAGGAACTCCAGGGACTGCCGGGCCAGTTCACTGGCGCCGTGGAGGCGATCCGCCGCGAGCCGGGCGCGGAATTCGGCGACGGGATCAGCCACCCGCCGCCTCCCGTTCCAGGCAGGCGGCCAGGGCCTCGGCCAGGGCCGGCACGGTGGCGTATTCGCCGAGGTCCGCTGGCCGGACCCAGCGCAACTCCAGGTTCTCCCAGTCCAGCCTCACCGCGTCGGGATCGTCCACCTCGAACAGGAAGGGATGCACCACCCAGCAACGCCCCACTGCCGCATCCTCGATTTCCAGCGGGGGCGCGGCGCTCACCAGGCGCGGGACGGCAGACGGGATCCCCGTCTCCTCCTCCACCTCGCGCCGGGCCTGATCCAGGGGGTCGGCATCCTCCAGGTAGCCGCTGATCCCCGACCAGAGCCCCTGGTAGGTGCCGACCCGCCCGCTGCGCCTGACCAGCAGCACCCTGTCACCGTGACGCAGGAAGGCGGTCACGACGTGGCGCCGCTCGGGGGAGCCGGCAGCCACCCCGCCCTACCCGACCACGTGGTGCTTGCCGGCCACGCGCACCGTGCTGGCCTGGGGCCCCTGCTCCCCCTGCTCCTCGTGGAAGAACACCTCGGTGCCCACCGCGAGCTGCTCGAAGCTGCCGTCGAGCACGCTGTTGCGGTGGAAGTAGATCACCCGTCCGTCGGGCGTCTCGATCTTGCCGTAATCCTCCGTCGGCAAAAGTCCGAGGACGCGGCCGTAGGCCGGTTCCTCGTGCGCCTTGACGAAGCCGCGCGACTTGCGCACGCGGTCTTCCAGTTGCCGCTGGAGCGCGGCGAAGGCATCGCGCAGCGCCACGTAGACATCCTCGTGGGAGCGGTCATCGTGGTGACGTCCACCGCTGACCACCAGCTCCCCCTCGGGGACGGTGGCATCGATGCGCACGTGGAAGCGCTTGCCCTTGTGGTGACGGCCGTGAGGTGATTCCACCACCACGCGGCAACTCATGATGTCGCCGAAGAAGCGCTCGAGCTTTTCCGCCTTTTCCTGGATGCGTGCCTCCACGGCGGGCGAGGGTTCCATGTCGCGGAAGGTGATCTGCAAGGGCAGTTTCATAGGGTTCTCCCCCCTGCGTAGCGGGTTGTTCGCCCCGGTGACGGGGACAAGAAGCCTGTCGGACTTGAGGCTGATCTACTGCGCCGGCGGGACAGCGGCCCATATGAGGCCGATTTTTCGTTACATAGACCCACTATGCGCCTCAAAATCGGCCCCATCTGTCCTCGCTCTCCCACTCGGCTCGCTACGATCGCTCAAGTCCGACAGGCTCCTAGAGGGTCGGCCGCCCGGGCTGGGCGTGGGTACGCTCATACTCGGCCTGGCAGTCCACGCAGCGCTCGGCCGTTGGATAGGCCTGCAGACGCTCGTGGCCGATATCCGTCTGGCACTCCCGGCAGATACCGTAGAGATCCTGGGCCATGCGCCCCAGGGCGGTCTCCAGTGCCCGGATCTCGTGCACATGGCGATCGATGTCGGCCAGCGTGACATCCACCAGCAGGTCGGCCAGGGACTGGTCCTCCAGGTCGTGCACCTGCCCGGCCAGTTCCCCGTAGTGCTCCTCGTCCGCGCGCAGGAGAATTTCGCGCACCTCGGCACGCTTGTCCTCCAGGCGCGTCCGGATTTGCTGCTTGAGGCTCTTGAGCTGGGGGGCGGTGAGTCGTTCTGCCATGACCTGCTCCTGCTGCCGGATGGATGTCCGGGTGGCTGGCCCGGCTCTGTGGCGGGGTGGGCCATTGCACCCGCCCTCACTCCTATTATGGTCCGGGTTTCGTCTCCCTGCAGTGCCGGCGCCCGACGGACGCCGCCCGCGCCCCGGGGCGCCGTCACAGCCCGTCGAGGTAGCCGGGGCCGAGTTGCCGCATCTGGGCCAGGATCCAGGCCTGGCGTTCGCGCTCCACGGCACCGGGGGCGCTCACCGAGCGCTGCAGCGGGTTGGGAAGCACCGCCGCCAGCAGCGCCGCCTGCGCCTCGTCGAGCCGGGACGGCTCCACGCCCAGGAAGCGCCGGCTGGCCGCCCCCACGCCGAAGGTGAGGGGGCCGAGCTCCGCCACGTTCACATACATCTCCAGGATCCGGCGCTTGCCCCAGGCCAGCTCGATGAGGACCGTGTAGTAGGCCTCCAGGGCCTTGCGCAGCCAGCTCCTGCCCGGCCACAGGAAGACGTTCTTCGCCACCTGCTGGGACAGGGTGCTGGCGCCCCGCAGCCGCCCGCCGCGAGCGGCATCCTCCACCGCGTCGGCGATGGAATCCAGGTCGAAGCCGAAATGCACGGGGAATTTCTGGTCCTCGGCGGCCACCACCGCGAGCAGGAAGCGGGGCGACACCTCCGCGAGGTCCACCCACCGGTAGTGGAGCCGCGCGCCGGACGGCGCCTCGAACCAGCGCTGGATCATCAACAGGGTCAGCGGCGGGTCTGCGAAGCGCCATAGCGCCACCGGCAGCAGGCTCAGGAGCAGCAGGGCCAGGAGCAGGCGCAGGATCAGTCGGCGCAGCCGGTTTGCTTTGCTTTTACGGCGCATGGGAGTAGCCGGAACGGGTGCCGTCGGAGCCGCATTGTCCCTTGCCGGCGGCAGGCTGGGCAATCGGTCCGATTGTTGAAAGGTTGAACTGTACCGATCGGTCTATTAGATTAGTGGATATGAAACCGGAATCGGATACCCGTCGGCGCATCATCGACAGCGCGGCCGACCTGTTCCACGCCCGCAGCTACGGCGAGGTGGGCGTGGCGGCCATCTGCGCGCATGCGGGGGTGACCAAGGGAAGTTTCTTCCACTTCTTCCCCAGCAAGCGGGACCTGGCGCTGGCCGTCATGGATCGCTACCGGGAGCAGTTCTCCGAGGAGATCTTCGCCCGCGCCCTCGACCCGCGCCTCCCGCCCCTGGAGCGCCTCGATCGCTTCGTGGAGGTTCTCCATGCCTTCCAGAAGTCCCGGGCCGAGACGGCCGGCCACATGCCCGGCTGCCCGTTCGGCAACCTGGCCATGGAGCAGGGCACCCAGGACGAGATCCTGCGCCGCAAGGTGGACGGCATCCTGCGCGCCCTGGCCGGACACTTCGAGACCCTGGTGGCCGAGGCGGTGGAGCGGGGAGATATTGAAGCCGACGTGGACCCGGCCGCCACCGCCGAGGCGATGATGGGCTACCTGGAAGGAATTCAGCTGCTGGCCAAGGCCCGCAACGACCCGGAGATGCTCCGCCGGCTGGGACCGGTGGTGAAGACGATCCGGGTGCTCAAGTCGGGGTGATTTTTTTTACCCCGGGACTAGACCAACCGGTCTATTTAATCGAAAGGAGAAAAACCATGGATGCAACCCAACAGACCCTCGACGCCCGCGGACTCAACTGCCCCCTGCCCATCCTCCGGACCCGCAAGTCGCTCGGCGCCATGGACGCCGGGGAGACCCTGCAGGTGCTCGCCACCGATCCCGGCTCGGTCAAGGACATGGAGTCCTTCTGCGCCCAGACCGGCAACGAGCTGGTCTCCTCCGGCCAGGAGGACGGCCAGTTCGTCTTCCTGATCCGCAAGGCCTGAGCGCGATCCCAGGGGCGGACGCTTCGCGTCCGCCCCGACCCCCACCCGAAGGAGAGCCGCCATGAGTGCGAACCCCCACATTCCCGTTTCCGACCCCGCGGCGCTGGACGCCTGGTTCGACCGCCGCTTCGAGGAGAAGATGGCCGCGCGCGAGGCCGGCCACGTGCCGTCCATGACCCTGATTGCCACCAAGGGCACCCTGGACATGGCCTACCCGCCCTTCATCCTCGCCTCCACCGCCGCCGCCCTCGGCTGGGAGGTCTCCATCTTCTTCACCTTCTACGGTTTGGCGCTGCTGAAGAAGGATCTGGACCTGAAGGTCACCCCGCTGGGCAATCCCGCCATGCCCATGAAGCTCCCGAGCGGCCCGGCGTGGCTGCGCGACCACGAGCTCAACATCCCCACCGCCCTGATGGCGGCGGTTCCCGGCTTCGAGGGACTGGCCACCGCGATGATGAAGAAGACCCTCAGCAACAAGGGGGTGGCGGCCATCGAGGAGCTACGCGAGCTCTGCGTGGAGGCCGACGTGAAGCTGGTGGCCTGCCAGATGACCGTGGATCTGTTCGGCTGGGAGAAGGAGGACTTCATTCCCGGCGTGAGCGACTGGGTGGGCGCTGCCAGCTTCCTGCCCACCGCCCTGAAGGCCGACGTCAACCTCTTCGTCTGAACCGGCGCCAGCGCCCCGGAACCGCGCCCGCCCGGGGCGCCCCCTCCCCTTCGTGCGGGAGGGGGCAGTGGCTGCGCCGGATCAGGCCGCCGCGGACAGCTCGCGGCCGCCCAGCAACTCGCGGTTATGGCGGTCCTCGTCGAACCGGCGCCCGAGATGCCGCACCAGCGCCTCGGCGTTCTGGCGCGCATTGCCGAGGCAGGTGGTGGCGCCCGGCGAGGGCGTGATGCTGAACAGCACCCCGTTGCCGGGATTGATCACCGCCTCGCCCAGCATCAACCTGCGGCGGGTACGGTCGATGACCTGCGGGCGCAGGCCGCCGATGCCGTGGGCGTACTCCAGCTCGCCCTCACGCAGTGACGGGATGATCTTGCGGGCATCCTCGGCGAACAGACGCCGGCGCAGACCCGGCACCTCGAACAGCATGTTGCGAATGATGTAGTTGCGGATGTCACCGTCGCGGAACAGATCCCACAGGGCCGCGGCCACGGCCCGGTCGGGCTTCAGCACGCGCAGGAAGTCGAGGTAGGTGCCCTTGCGGTAGCGCTCCAGCTTCGGCAGCACCAGGGCGGTGGGACCGAGCCGCGTCCGGCCGGGCACCGCCAGGTCGGGGTCGGCGTGGAGGGCAGCGAAGGGCAGCTTCGGATTCTGCACCGTGTAGACCTTGCCGCGCATCTCGCGGGGGATGTAGTAGAAGCTGCCGGCCACCGGCAGCAGCCCGTAGTCGAGTCCATGGCCCATCCCGTGGGCCAGCAGCAGGCTGTGGGCGCCCGCGCAGACCGCGACGCTGCGGGCATGGAAGATACCGTTGTCGGTGCGCACCCCATAGCCGTCATCGGCGGCGGTGATTCCAAGCACCCGGTTGTTCAGGAACAGGTCGGTGCGGACCTCCGGCCGGCGCCGGGCCTGCTCCACGAAGGAGGCCGACAGGCCGCCGTAGTCGATGGCGCACACCTCGTTCAGGGTCCCGCTGGCGAGAATCGGCTCCCGGCGCGGGCGCCCGTCCACCAGGGCCACGTCGGGCTCCACGGTGGCGATGCGCCGCTCGTCCCACAGCTCCATGTAGGGGAAGACCGCCGAGAATTCGGCATGGCGGCGGGCGATCTGATCCACCTCCGCCTCCCCCACCCCGAGCACCATCTTGGGGTAGACGCTCATGTGCCGGCGCGCCTCGGGGACAAGCTCGCCGTAGCGGAGAATCATGTGGGCGATCTGCTTGACCCTGGCCGCCTTCTCCAGGGTGTAGTTGGTCTCGATGTCGCCGCAATGGAGCGTCTGGCTGTTGGCGCGGGAATTGGAATTGAGCGCCGCGATCCCGTCGTACTTCTCGATGAGCGCGATGGACTTCACATCGGTGTAGCGAGCCAGCGTGTACATCAGCGCGGTGCCGGATATGCCACCGCCGACGATGATCACCTCATAAGTCTGCCTGCTCATACGGACCTCCACTCGGCAACGGTTGTGGACGAAGGTTCGCCTCTTTATTTCCTACTGTTCCGCTCAGCTTTGACCGCGATGGAAGCGCAGGATTCCTTCGCGATTTCCGCTGTTCCATGCGGGAAAACCGAGGCATGCCGGCCGCCCGGTTGTGCCGGGATGCCCGCCGGAATCAGCCCCCGGCGATCAGCCGAAGAGCCACTGCAGCAGACCGATGGCCAGGGTCGCCACGGCCAGGCAGAGAAGGCAGGCGAGCAGGAGCTTGAGGGGAGTTGTCACGAGACCACACCGTTTGACGGGATCACCGTGCGTCAGCATCGCCCCAGGAGGTCGGACGAGGCAACCTCGGAATGGGGGGCGACGGGATGCCGGCGTGTCTCTCCCACGGCGCCTGCTGCAGCGCAGCACGAATAATACCGCAATATTAATGCAATGCAAAAAAAACGGCCCGCCCATGGCGGACCGAATCAGATCACAACATCGGAAGAATGAAACGACGGCAGATTAACCCTGGTGACACGCGAGCGAATTGACCTGCCTCAAGTGATACGATTTTATTAATTAATCATTTATTCATGTTTCACCTTGTCGGCTGCAGACCGTGCGACAGCGGCAGCCGGAGGCCCATCCACCGGCCATAACGATATCGATCAGGAATAAAAAAACCCGCGCATGGGACGCGCGGGTTCAAAAGGACTGCCAGATGGAGGATAGACCGTGATGGTCTGGAAACGATGCTACAGCGGCCGTCATTCCGTTGGCGATGACAATCCGCAATGGGCCCATTGATCGATCAGAATGAGCCTTGGGCGGCCAGGGAAAACAATGTGGACAGTTGAATAGACCCGAATGACCCACGGCGGGATGCAGCATAGCCACTCCCCGTCTGGTCGGGAATCCTGACAGGGACAAACCTCCGAGGTGCGGAGAAATGATTGTCAACAACTATCGCTCAGATAACAAAGAACGATTTCATCTATCTATCAGCACTCGATAAAGTACATCCCAAGCCAGTAACCAGTAACCAGTAACCAGTAACCAGTAACCAGTAACCAGTAACCAGTAACCAGAGAGGACACCATCATGCAAGAGCTCAACAACGCCGCACCGTCCATGCCCCGTCTCAACGAGCGCGCTCCGGAGTTCGAGGCCCCCACCACCCACGGCATCAGGAAGCTCTCCGACTACGAAGGCAAGTGGCTGGTGCTCTTCTCCCACCCGGCGGACTTCACCCCGGTTTGCACCACCGAGTTCGTCGCCTTCTCCCGGGCCCATGAACAGTTCCAGGCGCTCAATTGCGAACTGCTGGGGCTGTCCATCGACAGCACCTTCTCCCACATCGCCTGGGAGCGGAACATCAAGGAGAAGTTCGGCGAGGAGATCCGCTTCCCCATCATCGCCGACCTCTCCATGCAGGTGGCCAGGGCCTACGGCATGATCCAGCCCGGGGCCAGCGACACCTCCGCGGTGCGCGCCACCTTCATCATCGACCCCAAGGGGGTGCTGCGGGCCATGGTCTACTACCCCATGTCCAACGGCCGCTCGATTCCGGAGTTCCTGCGCCTGGTCATGGCGCTGCAGACCTCCGACGAGCACGGCGTGGCCACCCCCGAGGGCTGGCAGCCCGGCGACAAGGTCATCGTGCCGCCGCCGGCCACCGCCGCGCAGGCCGCGGCCCGCGAGGCCGAGGGCTACGAGTGCACCGACTGGTACTTCTGCAAGAAGGCTGTCTGAAGCACCGGCAGTGAGCCGATCCACGGGCGCGGGGCGCGAGCCCCGCGCCCGTTCTGTCCAACGAAAACGTCACTCGAAGGCCCCACCCTCCATGAACATTGGTGAGATCACGTTGCGCAGGGCCTCGGCCGATGACCTCGCCGCCATCAACCGGGTGATCGAGGCCGCCATCATGGGCTGGCAGCTGCCCGAGCGGGTGAAGCGCCTGTCACTGCCGGCCTACCGCTACGCGGTCCATGACCTGGAGAACCTGGTGGTAGGCGAGGCGGCGGAACGGGGCATCGTGGCGGTCGCCGCCTGGGAGCCGGCCGGGCCCGTTGACGCGCCCGCGGGCATGCAGGCGCTGCTCCTGCACGGCCTCTATGTCCTGCCCCCATGCCAGGGCAGCGGGCTTGGATCCCGGCTTCTGGTCGCCGCCGAGCGCAGGGCACGGGAAGGCGGCTTCGACGGCCTGCTGGTGAAGGCGCAGGCGGAGGCCGCAGGCTTCTTCGCGGCCCGGGGCATGGTGCGGCTGGCGGTGGAGAACCCCCGACGGGACTATGCCCGGAGGTACTGGAAGCGGGTGTGATGCTCCGATGTGCGGGAAACCCGCGCCGGCCGGCCCGCAGGCGGACACCGAAGGATGCGCCGTGCGTACCTGGAGCGCCGCTCTGCAGGCGCCTGAACGAGGGTATCCTGGCGGAGAACCGCTCACAGTGCGCGCGGGGATGCCGCGGGGTGCAACAGTGGAGCAGGAAGGAGGTGTTGGCATCCGCGGGCGCGGAAAATGGCGTCCCCTAGGGGAGTCGAACCCCTGTCGCCGCCGTGAAAGGGCGGTGTCCTAGGCCTCTAGACGAAGGGGACGTTGTACCGCTTCAACACGACGGGGGCCGGCTAGGCCGGCCCCCTGAAACTTGGTGGAGCTAGACGGGATCGAACCGTCGACCTCTTGCATGCCATGCAAGCGCTCTCCCAGCTGAGCTATAGCCCCGTAGCGTTGAGGCGCGCATTATGGTCCAGCTTTTTAGGGCTGTCAACCCTCTCCATGACCGCCCGGCGACCGTTTCCGATCGCCCGCCGCGGACGGGTCTCCGCGGCGCCAAGGGACCGCGCGGTGCGGATTGCAGCCCTGTGCGGACGGCGCCGCATCCCGTCCCCGGACTTCTCCGCAGACGCCGGGATCAGTGGTCCGTGCCAGCGTAGATCCACAGGGGCGTGGTGCCGCCGGCGCGCTCGAAGCCGCAGCGGCGGTAGAACTCCACCGCCCCGCCGTCGGCCACCAGCAGCTGCTGGTGGAAGCCGCGGTAACGGGCCATGAGCCGCTCCACCAGCCGCCGACCGATGCCCCGCCCCTGGTAGTCGGGGTGCACCAGCAGGTGGGGGTAGTAGACCACCAGGTGGCCGTCGGACAGGGCATTGCCCAGCCCCACCAGCCGCTCCCCGTCCCAGGCGGTCACCAGGGCGTCGGAGTTGAGCAGGCCCAGCCGCAGCCGCTCGGGCTTCTCCGCCGCCGACCAGCCGACAGCGCGGTAGAGGGCCACCAGCGCCGCCGCGTCCGGCTCCGCCGACTCGCGGTAGACGATTTTCCCGTTGCCCATCAGCCTCCTCTCCCGGTGAAAACAGACTCCGCGCCAGTGTAACCGCCCGTCGCGACGCCTGCCCGCGCCGCCGGCGGCGGAACCGGCATTTATCAGTTTTTCATGATTTTGTGATAGATTGCCGCCCTCAATTTTCAGCGCGCCTCCAGAGCGTGTCCGTTACACAGCCGAGAGATTCGAGGTTCCCCATGCACGACAACCGCACCACCCTCACCCAGTTCCTCATCGAGGAGCAGCGCCACATCGCCGGGGCCACCGGCGACTTCACTTCCCTGCTCAACGACATCGTCACCGCGTGCAAGGTCATCTCCAGCATGGTGAACCACGGCGAGCTGATGGGGGTGCTGGGTCAGGCCGGCAGCGAGAACGTGCAGGGCGAGGACCAGAAGAAGCTGGACGTCATCTCCAACGAGGTGTTCCTGAAGACCAACGAGTGGGCCGGCCACCTGGCCGCGATGGCCTCCGAGGAGATGGAGGCGGTCTATCCGATCCCGTCCCACTACCCGAAGGGCAAGTACCTGCTCACCTTCGATCCCCTGGACGGGTCCTCCAACATCGACGTGAACGTCTCCGTGGGCACCATCTTCTCCATCCTGCGCTGCAAGGGAAACTGCGTGAACCCCACCGCCGAGGACTTCCTCCAGCGCGGCACCGAGCAGGTGTGCGCCGGCTACGCCCTCTACGGCCCTTCCACCATGATGGTAATCACCACGGGCAACGGGGTGAACGGCTTCACCCTGGACCAGAACATCGGCGAGTTCATCCTCACCCACCCGAGGATGACCATCCCCGCCGCCACCCGGGAGTTCGCCGTCAACGCCTCCAACATGCGCTTCTGGGAGCCGCCGGTGCGCCGCTACGTGGAGGAGTGCCTGGCCGGCAGGGAGGGTCCGCGCGGGGAGGACTTCAACATGCGCTGGATCGCCTCCATGGTGGCGGAAGTGCACCGCATCCTCACCCGCGGCGGCCTGTTCACCTACCCCTACGACGCCAAGATGCAGGCCAGGGGGCTGGAGGGGAAACTGCGGCTCATGTACGAGGCCAACCCCATGGCCTTCATCGTGGAGCAGGCCGGCGGTGCCGCCTCCACCGGTCGCCACCGCATCCTCGACATCCAGCCCTCCAGCCTGCACCAGCGTGTACCGGTGATCCTGGGTTCGAAGGAGGAGGTGGAGCGGCTGGCCGCCTACCACGCGGAGCACGACCGCGGGCAGGCGGCCTGAGCCCTGCCGCGACCGGCGGCGGCCGCGCGCCCCCCGGTCGCGGCTCATCCGCAATCCGGCGCCAGGACCGCGGCCGAACCGGGCGCCGCGCCCTACGGCCGCTCGTGACGCCGGAAAAAGGCCCAGATCGCCTCCGCCCCGTCGAAGTCGTTGTTCTTGCGCCCCAGCAGCCGGGGCAGCTCCGGCGTGTCGCTGCCGGGGAAGTGGTGCCCGCCCCCATCCACCCGGTACAGGATCACCTCGCAGCCGTTGTCCGGATTGGTGTAGCGGATCACCTCCACCCGGCTCCCGTCGCGGGCGTCCCGGTCGGGCAGGCGGGTGAGCGTGGGTACCGGCCGACAGTGGTTGTGCGCCACCCAGAACCGGACCGTGTCCGGGGTGGAGGCCACCTCGCCGCGGCTCTGGCGGAGGATGGTCACCGCTCCGCCCGCCCACGGCACCAGGGGATCCCCGGTGCCGTTCATCACCAGCACCGGCAGCGGGGCATCCGGCCGGCAGCTCCGCAGCACCTCGAGCGGCATGGCGGCGATCACCGGCGCAATGGCGGCCAGGCGCCGGCCGAGTTCGCAGCCGAGCCGCAGGGTCATCATGCCGCCGTTGGAGAGCCCGGTGACATAGACCCGGCGCGGATCCCCCCGGTAGCGCCGGAGCACCGTGTCGATGAGGCCGGCGATGAAGCCCACGTCGTCCACCGCCGCGCTCTCCCGCCCCTGCCGGAAGGTCGGCCCCCGCCCGTCGTTCCAGCGCGCCCCGACACCGTTGGGGTAGACGGCGATGAATCCCTCCCGATCCGCGATCCGGTTGTAGCTGGTGCGCCGCGCCAGGTCGTCGCCGGCCGTCCGGCCGCCGCCATGGAGCACAATGACCACCGGCCGCCGTTCCGGCCGGGCCGCGCCGGCGGGCAGATGGAGATAGTAGCTTCGCTCCCTGCCGTCGTGGACGAGGGTGTGGAGCGAGAGCCCGGCGTCGCGCGCCGCGGTGGCGCACACCGGCGCCAGGCAAAGGAGCGTGGCCAGGGCGGCCGCCCAGCGGCTGACACGCGGATTGATTCCCTTCATCACCAGCGCCTCCCGGGTTCCGGGCGGACCCGGCGCACGAGCCCGCCCGCCGCACTCAGCCACTCAATCGATCGCCCGCACCGCGGCGCAGCGGTCCTCCGGCTCCTCGATGCCGAGAATCGGGTACATGTAGGCCCGCTCGCAGGGCTGTCTCTGCTCCAGCAGTTCCAGGAAACCGGCCGCATCCAGGCCATCGGCAGCGGAATCCGGGCGGCGGATGGGCAGCGCGGCATCGGCACCGCCGTCCAGGACCCGCTCCAGGTAAACCCGGTCGTTGAACAGGATTGCCTCGTGCAGCGCCGTCATGCCTTCGAAGTAGGCATCGACCGCCTCGCCACGGGCGATGAAGTGGCCGATCAGCTCATGCAGGCGCTCGTCGCCCGCCACCGAGCCGCCCAGCCCCCTCCCCGCCCACAGGATCATCGGCATGTCGCAGACGGCCATCTCCCTGCGGAAGCCCGTGCAGCGTCCGTAGAAGAGCTCCGTGTTCTCCAGCAGCCAGACGGCATTCCCCGGCGTCAGCAGGCTGAGGGTCCGTCCGGTGTCCAGGGGGTTGCGGGTGAATCCGGAGTCATCACTTCCCGCGAGCGTCACCAGGCCATGGGCATCACCGGCCCACTCCCAGGTCCGGTAGAGAGCGTAGGACAGGTAGAGGGCAAGCCCCAGCAGGACCAGCAGCAGCAGTCGTCTCATGGCATGGCCTCGAACGCCGCCTCGGCGGTCGCCTTGCGAATACGGAGCCGCAGCTCGCAGTAGCCGTTCTCCACCATCGGCTCGTCCCCGCAGCCGCAGTTCCCCACGGTTTCGGTGTAGAACAGGCCGACGTTGACCCGGATGGAGTCCCCCTCCTCCACAGCGCCCAGGACCGTCGCCGTGACAGCGCCGAAATCGGCATAACCGCCACGGGGACTCAGCTCCGCAAGCGGCAGACCGGCGGGGCCGAGGCACGCAATTTCCCGGCACAGCGTCTGCGCGAAGGCTTCCGTACGCCAGGCGTCGCGGGATTCAGGGAATCTGGGCATCGGCGTCAGGCCACGGCCCGGGTCAGCAGGACGAGGTCGCCCGTATAGGGATGGCACGGGTGGGGCACGACGGCGCGCCGCTCGACGACGCGGTAGCCGAGGCGTTCGTAGAGCCGGAGGGCGCCCTGGTTCTGCTCGAACACCTCGATGCTCGCCAGGGAGCAGCCCGCCGCTTGCGCCAGCTCCGCGAGCGCACGGCAGTCCGCCCTGGTCGCCTTCCGGATATGCATGGTCGTCCACCCGCCTGGAATCTTCGGGAACCGCCCGGCCATCCGCTCACCCCCGCGACCGGGACCGGTACGCTCCCTATATGGCAGACAGGGGCTGCGGCGGCAAACGCCGGTGACAATGGTTTGCAATGATTCAGTTGCCGGTTGCCGGTATCCAGTCGCCGGGCGCGGGTCCGGCCGCCACGAATCCCGGTGCAGGCCGCGGCAAGTGCGCAGCTGTCACCCGGCAACTGGCAACTGGCAACTGGCAACTGGCAACTACCCTAGCGTCCCTCCTGCTTCGCCCAGGAGTCCCGCAGCGTGACGGTCCGGTTGAAGACCAGGCCACCCTCATTGCTGTCCCGGCTGTCGACGCAGAAGTAGCCTTCGCGCTCGAACTGGAAGCGGTCGCCGGCCCCGGCGCCGGCGAGCACGGGCTCGAGCTTGCAACCGGTGAGGACCTGGAGTGAGACCGGGTTGAGGTGCTCGATGAAGTCCTCCGCCCCCTTGCCCGGGATGGGTTGACTGAAGAGCCGGTCGTAGAGGCGCACCTCGGCATCGACGGCGTGCCGGGCGGAGACCCAGTGGATGACGCCGCGGGGCTTGATGCCCTCGGGGTTGCCCTCCAGGCTCTCGGGGAAGCAGGTGCAGCGCAGCTCGGAGAGCTCGCCGTTGTGCTCCCTCACCACCTCGTCGCAGCGGATGACGTAGGCGTTGCGCAGACGGACCGCCTCCCCCTTCACCAGACGCTTGTAGCTCCTGGGCGCCTCCTCGCGGAAGTCGTCACGGTCGATCCAGATCTCGGCGGAGAAGGGGATCCTGCGGCTGCCGAAGGCAGGATCCTTGGGGTGGTTGGCGGCTTCCAGCCACTCCTCGGCCAGGGCCAGGTAGTTGGTGAGGACCACCTTGAGCGGGCGCAGCACGGCCATGCGCCGGGGGGCGCTGCGGTCGAGGTCCTCGCGCACGCTGTTCTCCAGCACGCCCATCTCGGTGGTGCTGTCGGACTTGGTGACGCCGATGCGCTCGCAGAAATCGCGCACCGCAGCCGGCGTGTAGCCGCGCCGGCGCAGGCCGGCGATGGTGGGCATGCGCGGGTCGTCCCAGCCGCTGACGAAGCCCTCCTGCACCAGACGGGTGAGCTTGCGCTTGCTCATCACCGTGTACTGGAGGTTGAGGCGGGCGAACTCGTACTGGCGCGGGCGCGCCGGGGCGCTGACGTGCTCCACCGCCCAGTCGTAGAGGGGGCGGTGATCCTCGAACTCCAGGGTGCAGATGGAGTGGGTAATCCCCTCGATGGCGTCGGACAGCGGATGGGTGTAGTCGTACATGGGGTAGATGCACCACTCGGCGCCGGTCTGGTGGTGAATCACCCCGTGGCGGATCCGGTAGAGCACCGGGTCGCGCAGGTTCAGGTTGGGCGAGGCCATGTCGATCTTCGCCCGCAGGGTGCGGCTGCCGTCCGGGAACTCGCCGGCCCGCATGCGCCGGAAGAGATCCAGGTTCTCCTCCACGCCGCGGTTGCGGTAGGGACTCTCCTTCCCCGGCTCGGTGAGGGTCCCGCGGTGGGCGCGCATCGACTCGGCGTCGAGATCGCAGACGTAGGCCAGCCCCTTCCCGATCAGTTCCACGGCGAAGTCGTAGAGCTTCTCGAAGTAGTCGGAGGCATAGTAGAGGCGCTCCTCCCAGTCATAGCCCAGCCAGCGCACGTCCTCCTTGATGGACTCGACGAACTCCATGTTCTCCTTGTGGGGATTGGTGTCGTCGAAGCGCAGGTTGCACTTGCCGCCGTAGTCCCGCGCGATGCCGAAGTTGAGCACGATGGACTTGGCGTGGCCGATGTGGAGATAGCCGTTGGGCTCCGGCGGGAAACGGGTGTGCACCACGCCCCCCGGCACCCGGCCCGCGGCCAGGTCGGCGTCGATGATCTGGCGGATGAAGTTGCTCTTCTTTTCGGATTCGTTGGCAGCCATGGTGACCGGGGTTCCGATTTGTTTTTAAACCGCAGATTGACGTTGATTGGCGTGAATTCGTCAGGGGTCAACCGGGCGCCGGAGTAATACCACTGACGCGGAAAACCTCACCCTTACCTCAGACACCCTGCGTCTCCAATCAATCAACGTCAATCCATGTCAATCTGCGGTCGCTGATTGTCTTTAGTAATTGCCGGCCTCGGCGGCACGGCCCTTGACGAAGCCGATGGCGCGGTCGACGCGGCGCAGGGTCGCCTCGCGGCCCACCAGGTGGAGGGTAACGTCGATGCCGGGCGAGGCGGCGCGGCCCACGACGGCGACCCGCAGCGGCTGGGCCACCTTCCCCATGCCGAGTTCCAGGGCTGCGGAGACCTC
This sequence comes from Thioalbus denitrificans, assembly GCF_003337735.1. Taxonomy (NCBI): domain Bacteria; kingdom Pseudomonadati; phylum Pseudomonadota; class Gammaproteobacteria; order Chromatiales; family Ectothiorhodospiraceae; genus Thioalbus; species Thioalbus denitrificans. Next base: position 233,059 of record NZ_QPJY01000004.1, read on the forward strand.
CGCCACGCAGCCATGGATGGCCTCGGGGGTCCACTCGGGCAGGGCCGCGAGGGCGGCGCGGACCCGCTCCAGCGGCTCCAGGGCCACGGGGCGCAGGTGCTTCTTCGCCGAGGTCTCGTCGTAGTCCTCGAAGTCACGGTAGAAGAAGGAGCTCAGCTCGGCCATCTCCACCAGGGTCTTGGCCCGCTCCTGCATGGCCTTGACCACCTCGATGAGCGCCGGGCCCTCGCAGGGATCGATGCCCAGCGCCCCGATGTGGGGGCTCAGCAGGTGGGCGATGCGCGCCGGGTCGTCGTTCTTGATGTAGTGCTGGTTGAGCCACTGCAGCTTCTCCATGTTGAAGCTGGAGGCGGCCTTGTTGACATCGGTGACGTCGAACTTCTGGATCAGCTCGTCGAGGGAGAAGATCTCCTGGTCCCCATGGGACCAGCCGAGCCGGGCCAGGTAGTTGATGAGCGCCTCCGGCAGGTAGCCGTCGTCGCGGAACTGCATGACGCTGACCGCGCCGTGGCGCTTGGACAGGCGCGAGCCATCCGGACCCAGGATCATGGGCACGTGGGCGTAGCTGGGCGTGTCCCGGCCCATGGCGCGCAGGATGTTGATCTGGCGCGGGGTGTTGTTGATGTGGTCGTCACCGCGGATGACGTGGGTGATGCCCATGTCGGCGTCGTCCACCACCACCGTCAGGTTGTAGGTGGGGCTGCCGTCGCTGCGCAGCAGGATCAGGTCGTCCAGCTCGTCGTTGCTGATGGTGATGCGACCGCGGATGAGATCGTCGAACTCCACCACCCCGTCCTGGGGGTTCCTCAGGCGCACCACGTAGGGCTGGCCCTCGGGGTGGTCGGTGCGATGGCGGCAGTGGCCGTCGTAGCGCGGCTTGAGCTTGTTGGCCATCTGCTCCTCGCGCAGCGCCTCGAGACGCTCCCTGGAGCAGTAGCACCTGTAGGCCTTGTCCTCCGCCAGCAGCTTGTCCACCACCGCCCGGTACTCGCCGAAGCGATGGGTCTGGTAGAAGGGGCCCTCGTCGTAGTCGAGCCCCAGCCAGGTCATCCCCTCGAGGATGGCGTTCACCGACTCGATGGTGGAGCGCTCCAGGTCGGTGTCCTCGATGCGCAGGACGAATCGGCCGCCGTGCTTGCGGGCATGGAGCCAGGAAAAGAGGGCGGTTCTCGCGCCGCCGACATGGAGGTAGCCGGTAGGACTGGGCGCGAAGCGGGTGACAGTGGTCATGATGGTATCGGGTCGTCGCAAGCGGAGAGGAAAGCGGATCATTTTAACCGCGACGCCCCGGGGCCGCCACCTGACCGATTTCCGGAACTCTACGGGCTGCCGCAGAGGACACAGAGGGCGCAGAGAGATGTGCGGGTCATGGCAGGGCCGGCGCGGCTTCCGCAACGGACAACCGGAGGCCGTCTCCCGGGCATACCCGCCTGCACCCCGGCAACGTCCCCGCAGCGGTTCACCGGGGCGCGGGCATGGCCGTGTCCCCCGCTCCGTGGCCGCTGTGTCCTCTGGGGCTCCAGGGTGAACGGACGTCCCGGGCGGCTCAGGCCGAGGCGGCGGCCTGGACCGGGTCGATGCGCTCCATGACGTAGCAGAGGCAGTCCTGGCGGATCACGGTGGCGTCGAGGGTCAGCATCGAGGGCATGAGCGGCCGCAGCAGCCGGACCTGGCCCTGGGCCAGGCCGAAGTAGCGGGCGGTCACATTGCGCCCCGCCTCGTCCACGGCGACGAGGCCCGTTCCCCGGGTCCCTTCGGGCCGGGTGGCGAGTACCGTGTCGGCCGGCAGTTCACGGAAATTCAGGTGGTCCATGTCCCCCGGGAAGCAGAGGGACTCCCCGCACTCGCCGAAACCGAAGCGCAGCCCCTGTTCCACCTCCACCCGGGCCACGGTGTGGAACAGGTCGAGGTCGTGGGCCGCCACCGGGTGCTCGGGCAGGGCCGCCAGGTGCAGGCAGGCATCGAGAAAGTCGGTGGCCCGCTCCACCCCCAGGGGGTCGCGGGACTTGCCGCACTCCAGGGTCACCGCCGGGCACAATTCGGCGAAGGCCCGCGACTGTACCGTGTCCGGCTGGGTGAAATAGACCACGGTACGGCCGAACAGCGCCGCCAGGTGCAGGAACCGGTGGTCCAGGTGGTTGACGCAGCCGTAGTGGGGATTGACCCCGGTGTTGTTGTGCACGTCGACGCTGACAAAAGGGCGGCGCGGACGCATCTCCTCGATGACCCGGCGGGCCATGGCGTGCTCCGGGGTGGGACCGGGCTTCCAGATGCGGTTGAAGTCGGGCTGTCCGGGCAGATGACGGAGCCCGTCGCGGGCGGCGGCCACGTTGCCGATGAAAACCGACAGCGCCCGCGGCAATTCCACCCCCACGTAGCGGCGCAGCAGCGCCTGCAGGGCCAGCAGGCCGCTGACCTCGTTGCCGTGCAGCAGGGTGGAGATGAACAGCGGCTGTTCCCGGCGCCCGGGAAGATGGATCAGGGTCGGGCCGTCGAGCACGCGATGCAGATCGAGCGGATCCACATCCAGCAGCCCCGGCGGCAGCTGGTCGATGACGTTCAGCATAAAACTCCCCATTCATGCACGGGCAGTCCCTGCTGCTGGTGCTCGAGGTAGGCCAGAGTGAGGGCCTCCATGTCGCGTCCATGGCGGGCGACATAGTCGAGCTGCCACTGGGCGCCCGTGCGCCCGGTGCGGGTGCGGGCCTCGATGATATCCAGGCACTCGTCCGTGTCACCGGGGTCGATGTCGAGCCGCTGCAGGCCCTTGCGGGCGAGCGGCAGAAGCGTTTCCAGCACCAGGGCGCGCAGCGGCACCTCGCGCCCGTCGAGCCAGCGCACCTGGGCGGCCAGACCGTAGCGGGCGGCGGCGTAGAAGTTCTCCCGCGCCGTCTGGAAATCGATGCGCGCCTCGGGCGGTTCGGGCGCGGCGGCGAGCGCCTGCGCCAGGCCGTAGTAGAAGGCGGCGTTGGCGATGGCGTCCGGAACGCTCGGACCGGCGGGGATGACCCGGTGCTCGATGCGCAGGTGCGGCGTGCCGTCCCCGTCGAAGCCGATGAGCGGCCGGATCCAGCGCCAGATGGTGCCATTGTGGAGCCGCAGGTGGTAGAGCCGCTCGGGCGGCTCGGACTCGCACATGGGCAGGAGCACAGGGTAGCAGTCCCGGTTCTCGGCGAACAACTCGAACAGGCTCTCGCGCACATAGCCGCTGCCGAAGGTGACCCGCGGGTTGGGACCGCCGCCGGCCTCCTCCCCGCCCACCGCCACCGCCTGCTCGAATACCGGTACGCGGGTTTCCTGCCACAGTTTGCGGCCGAACAGGAACGGCGAGTTGGCGGCCACCGCCACGGTGGGCGCGGCGGCCACCACCGAGGCGTTGAACAGGCGCGCGGCGGACGCTTCCGGGGTCTGCAGATGGAGCTGGAAAGAGGTGGTGGCCGCTTCCAGCATCACATCGGGCTGGCGGATGCGGAGCAGTTCCGCGCCGCGCACCTCCAGCTCCAGGGGCCGTCCCTGGCGCAGCCGCAGCACCTGCTCGTTGAGGGCGCGGTAGCGCTGCAGGGGTGACATGCTGTGGAGCCCGAGATCCTCCTCGCGCAGGCTGGGCAGGGTGCCAATCATGGCCAGCCTGGAGCCGAAGCGGGACGCGACCTCGTTGCACCGGGCCCAGATGGCGTCGAGGGAATCGCGCATCCGCCCCAGCGCCGCGCCCTCCAGCGGCCGCTGACGGGTATTGATTTCGACGTTGTAGACGGAGAGTTCGGGAACCACCAGCGGGCTGCCGAGCGCATCGAGGTACTCGGCATTCATGGCCGCGGGCCGTCCGTCGGCGCTCACCAGCCACGCCTCCAGCTCGAATCCCGCCACGCAACCGGTGGTGTCGAAACGCGCCTCCCGGAACCATGTCTCGAGCAGTGCGGTCTCCTCGGCGAGCCGGGTCCCGAACTGCTCGAAATCCTGGCGCCGGAACCGGCTCGTACTGATCTCCTGGCCCATGCCCGCCCCGCTTCGTGTTGTATTGTTGTAATGCCGCCGTGGTCACCCGCCATCGGCGCTTCACCGGGTGACCGTCGGCAACGTCGCTACAGCGGTCCGCTCTGGTTAGAATGTTGCCTCTCTACACCCTGCAGGGCAATGTAAAATCAACACCATGGCTACATGCGACATCACGGGCATCATCCTCGCCGGCGGGCGCGGCACCCGCATGGGCGGCCGCGACAAGGGGCTGGTGGCGCTGGCGGAGCGCCCACTGGTGGCGCACGTGGTGGACCGCCTGCGGCCCCAGGTGGAGACCATCGTCATCAGCGCCAACCGCAACCGTGAGCGCTATGCCGGCCTGGGCTACCCGGTCGTCGCCGATGCCACGCCCGATTTCCCCGGCCCGCTGGCAGGCATCGCCAGCGCGGGCGCCATGGCGGGGACCCGGTGGCTGCTGGTCACCCCCTGCGACACGCCACACCTGCCCACCGACCTGGCGGAGCGCCTCCTGGCGGCCTGCGCGGCACAGCACCGCCCCCTTGCCGTCGCCCACGACGGTGCGCGCCTGCAGCCACTGTTCCTCCTGCTTCGGCGGGAGTTGCTGGTCGACCTTGACGCCTTTCTCGCCGGCGGCGGACGGGCCGTCTACCGCTGGCTGGATTCGCAGCAGCCCGCGCAGGCCGATTTCTCCGACTGCCCGGCCGCCTTCGGGAATCTCAATGCACCCGCCGACGACGATCGCCTGGCGGCTCACCACACGACCGAGGAAACGGCTACCACATGAGTGATCTCGACGCCCCCGTGCCGCTGCTGGGCTTCGCCGCCTGGAGCGGCACGGGCAAGACCACGCTGCTGTGCGCCGTGCTGCCCCGCCTGCGCGCGGCGGGACTGCGGGTGGGTCTGGTGAAGCACGCCCATCACCACTTCGACATCGACCATCCGGGCAAGGACAGCTACGAGTTGCGCCAGGCGGGCGCCGGCCAGGTGCTGGTGGCCTCGCGCCACCGCTGGGCGCTCATCCGGGAGACTCCCGAGTGCGGCAGCGACCCGGCGCTCGATGCGCTCATCGGGCAACTGGATCTCGGCCGGCTCGACCTGGTGCTGGTGGAAGGATTCCGCCACCTGCGCTTCCCCAAGATCGAACTGCACCGCCCCGTGCTGGGCAAGCCACTGCTCTACCCCGACGACGACTCCATCATCGCCATCGCCCACGACGGGGTGATCGATCCGCCCCCCTCCATCCCCAGCCTCTCCATCAACGAACCGGAGGCGGTGGCAGAGCTCATCATTCGCTACGTCAGGGAATGGAACCGCTGACCGGATCGCGGCTCGCCCGCTGCCCGGCTGCCGTTTGCGCCGGCGCCGGAATGTCGGGGTCGCACACTTTCCGGGTACGCCGGCAGCACCCCCGGATGCGCGGCAGGCCACTGCCGGCAACGCCTTTCACCACACACATCGCTGTTGTCCACAAATCCTGTGGATAACTTTGTGGATGCCTTGCGGAAACATGACGCAACTGCCCGTCAGCCGGTCGGCCGCAACAAATTGGTCAAAATTTGACCGACCGAATGGTTCAGACAGAAATCAACAAGTTACACTCGCATTATCATCAAACCCCGGGGGCCGGATTCCGATGCGTGACCGTTCCATGACGGTTCGGGGCGGGATGTGCAAAAAGCTGCCACATGTCAACCAGCGGATGGTGATTCGTGCGGATACGGAACCGCAACGCCGAGGTGTCTGGGCAGACAGGGGAAAAAGCGGGGCTACGGCGGCATCCGGACCGGGGAACGGGGATCGCGGGAGTGGAAAACACGGATTCATGGACAGTCCCGGCGCCGCCCCGGCCGGAACGGCGCTTGCCGGTCCCGCCTCCGGCCGGGCCTTGATCGGCGACTCACCCGGGGGTCAGGTCTTCGCCCTGCGTCGGCGGGTTGATCGGGTCGTCGCCGGCTTCTTCTGCTTGCGCGCGTATTGACGTTCGAAGGCCGCCTCGGCCTGGGCCAGCATCCTCTGCCGGGAGGCGTTCTTGCGGGCCGTCTCCCGCTCCAGCGCCTCGCGGGCTTTCTGATAGGCAGCCTGCTCCGCGGACTTGAGCTGGTTGCGGAACTCCGTGGTCAGGTCGCGAATCTTCTGCCTGAGCGCCCGCTCCTTCTCGGTGGCCGCGCGTCGGATCTCCTTCATCCGCTCCTTCGCGGCCCGCTCACGCGCCGCGGCGCGCTGCAGGGAGGCGCGGAGCCGTTCCCCGGTCGCGGTCTTCTTCGGAGCCGTCTTCTTCGGAGCCGTCTTCTTCGGAGCCGTCTTCTTCGGTGCTGCCTTCTTCGGTGCTGCCTTCTTCGGTGCTGTCTTCTTCGGTGCCGCCTTCTTCGGCGCGGGATTCCGACTCGCAGCCCCGGCAGCTGCCGAGGTCACTGTATTCGTACGTTCTCTCTTCGCCATTCCGACACTCCTCGTTCGCGGGAACCCTGTGCAAATCTGTAATGAGTTAAGCACAAAGATCCAGGCTGAGCGAAAAACCCCCTGTTTTCCCGGCATCTGCGCCCTACATAGACACCTTCACCGGCGAGGTTGGTGCTACCATGAATCCCGAACTCCATTACCGACCGCGTCCATGCGCAACCCGATGCTGCCCGATGAATGCGAACTGCTCGACCCGTTGCCGGCACCGTCGGCACGGGCACTGTTCAGCGGAACGTTCGAGGGCAGGCGCGTGCGCTGGTCGGCGTGGATCGAGGCGCTCGGCACCCCCGATCCCGGTGCCCCGGAACCCGCTTACCTGGAGGTGGGTGACTCCCATGACGGTCTCCGCACCCTGCATATAGGGCTCCCGGTGGCCGTCATCGATGGGCCGACCCTGTTCAAGACCGTGATCATGGTGCGTCAGTACAAGGCCCTGCGACGAGGTCGCCAGCCCTTCGCGCGCACTCTTGCGCCATCCCCGGCACAGCCATGAAGCCGCTCATCCATCCACGGCTGGTCAACGATCCTTTCGGTGATCCGGGTCTCTACGTGGAGCTGCTGTTCGAGCACCGCGCCCTGCTCTTCGATCTCGGCGACATCCGTGCGCTCGCTCCGCGCCAGTTGCTGCGCGTCAGCGACGTGTTCGTTTCCCACACCCACATGGATCATTTCATCGGCTTCGATCACCTGCTGCGAATCCTGCTCGGACGCGAGCGGAACGTCCGTCTCTACGGACCGCGGGGCTTCATTGCCCAGGTGGAGCACCACCTCGGCGGCTACACCTGGAACCTGGTGGGCAACTACACCGGGGAACTGGCTTTCGAGGTCACCGAGATACTGGATTCAACCACGGCCAGACGGGCGCGATTCGCCTGCCGCAGCGGCTTTCGCCGGGCGGCGGACGCCGAGTTGGAGCTGAGCGGCGGCATGCTGCTGGCGGAGGACGCCATCGAGGTGAGCTGCACGCTGCTGGATCACGGCACGCCGAGCCTCGCCTTCAGGCTCGCCGAGACCAGTCACCTCAATGTCTGGAAGGACCGGCTACAGGCGCTGGGGCTGCCCACCGGCGGCTGGCTGCGCGATCTGAAAGCGGCGGTACGCGCCGGCGCGCCGCCGGAGACGCCCATCACCATTCGCTGGCACGAGGCCGGGGTACCGCGCGAGGTCCGCCACACGCTCGGCTGGCTGCATGACACCCTGCTGCGCGAGGCTCCCGGACAGACGCTGGTCTACGTGGCCGACTGCGCGGCCACCGACGCCAATGCCGGGCGTATCGTGGCGCTCGCCCGCAGCGCCGACTGGCTGTGCATCGAGTGCACGTTCCTGGAGGAGGATCGGGATCACGCCGCACGCAAGTTTCACCTCACCGCCGCCGATGCCGGACGGCTGGCCCGTGAGGCGGGCGTGAAACGGATCATTCCCTTCCACTTCTCACCCAAGTACGAGGCGCGCCCGGAGGCCCTGGAGGCGGAGCTCTACGCGGCGTTCCTGGGGGCGGCCGAGGGGTAAGGACATCTCCGCCCGTGGCGCGCGGCGATGGCAAGAGGATACCGGCGCCGTACTCAGAGCAGCTGCATCTCCTGCTCGTCCTCGAGCTTGAACAGCTGCTTGGTGATGCCTATGGCCACGGTGACGAAGTTGTCGATATCGCTCAGTCCATCGCTGTTGCCGAGCACCTTCTCGCCGCTGGCGGCGATTACCCGCAGGCGGTGGGAACCCTGTTCCCGCTCGCCCGGCGGGTTCGCCTCGCTGGTGACGAACAGGTCCGGCTGCGCCTCGCCATCCCGGGTCAGGGCCATGATCCAGGTGTAGTCGTGGCCGTCGAGGCTGGCCACCTCGCCGAGCACCACCAGCCCGTACTCGCCGAGCTGGTAGCGTCGCTTGGGAATTGCCGTGCCGATGCGGGGTGCGTCCATCCTCAGTCTCTCCAGGCAGGTTCACTCTGCGTGGATTGAAACACAGCCGGGCCACCGGCTGCCACCGGCCCGGGCCCTGGCAAAACCCCACGAAGTCTCCCTCTATCCACGGGCACCGAGCCGCTACAATTTAGTGTACTGCTTCACTCTTGGAGGTACTTTCAGAGCCCCCCGAAAGTGCCAGGACAAGGCGCAGTGCGCAGGCAATGGTTGTTCCCTTGTCAAGCGCTGCAACGCCGTCATGGTGCTTTCGGGGGGCTCCCTGCGGGCGAGCCGCCGGCCGGCCATCTGCGGCGTTGCGCTTGCTTGAAAGGGGGCCTGCCATTCCTGCGCAAGCGCGCCTTGCATCTGACCGGCCGGCGACTCGCTGAATGTGCCTCCAAGAGTGAAGTAGTACACTAGGTCATGGAGCTGCGCTTTCTCGACAGCCTGGAGGAGATCCCCGCCACGACCTGGAACGCCCTGGCCGGGATCGACCACCCCTTCACCCGCCACGAGTTTCTCGCGGCGCTGGAGCGACACGGCTGCGCCGGCCCGGAGTTCGGCTGGCGCCCCCATCACGCGGTGCTCTACCGCGACGGCGAGGCACTGGCCGCCGCACCCTTCTACCTGAAGTCCAACTCCTATGGCGAACTGGTGTTCGACCATGCCTGGGCCGACGCCTACCGGCGCCACGGCCTGGACTACTACCCCAAGCTGGTGAACGCCGTGCCCTACACCCCCGCCACCGGGCCCCGGCTGCTGCTGGCCGCAGGCGCCGATCGTTCCGTGGCCGAGGCCCTGGTGCACGGAATCATCGAAGCCTGCGAACGGCACGGGATCTCCGGTGCGCACTGGCTCTTCCCCCGCCCCGAGGCGATGGCGCTGTTCACCGGCGCGGGACTCATCCCGCGGCTCGGCTGCCAGTTCCACTGGAACAATCCCGGCTACCGCGACTTCGAGGATTTCCTCGACACCTTCAGCGCGGCCAAGCGCAAGAAGGTGAACCGGGAACGGCGGCGGGTCCGGGATCAGCGGGTGGAGATCGAGGTGGTGCGCGGCGACCGGGCCGACGAGTCCCAGTGGGCGCAGATGGACGCCTTCTACCGCCGCACCTTCGACGACAAGTACGGCGTTCCGACCCTCAACCTCGGTTTCTTCCTCGAGGTGGCCGAGCGGATGGGCGAGCAGGCCCTGCTGGTTTTCGCCCGGCACGAGGGACGCACCGTCGCCGGCGCGCTCAACTTCATGAGCGGCGATACCCTCTACGGCCGCCACTGGGGCACCACCGGCGACTACCACAGCCTCCACTTCGAGGTCTGCTACTACCAGGGCATCGAGTACTGCATCCGCGCGGGGCTGCGGAGTTTCGAACCGGGCGCCCAGGGCGAGTACAAGGTCAGCCGCGGCTTCGTCCCCACCGCGACCTGGTCCGCCCACTGGATCCGCGATCCCGCCTTCCGCGCCGCCATCGAGCGCCACACCCGCCAGGAACAGGCCTACGTCGAGGCCTACATGGCCGAGATGAACGCCTCCGCGCCCTATAAAAACATCATCTGAATCTCTTGAACCGCAGATTGGCGTGAATTGACGTTGATTCTCCGCCACTGGACGAACCTTTGTCGTTACGCCTGGCGTGGAGCGTCGTATGAGGTCGACCTGTCGCGAACCGCAAATGCAGTGAACCCGGTCCCTGGGTGGCGTCGGCACCGTCGGGGATCTGCCGCCCCCGGATGTGCGCTTCCTTTCGAACCCCCCATCCCGGCAACACACTGATCGCCGTCTTGCAAACAATCAGCGCGAATCAACGTCAATCTGCGGTAAGCATGCTCTTCATGCCCCCGCCAGGCGGCGGCGCAGGTTGACGAGGATGGCGGCGGTGGCGCCCCAGATGTGAAAGTCGGGGTAGTCGAGTACGAAGTACTCGCGCAGCTCGCCACGGTGGCGACGCTGTTCCCTGCGGTAGTTGCCGGGTTTCAGGACATGGTGGAGCGGCACCTCGAAGACCGCCTCCACTTCGAAGGGATCCGGTGCCGGTATGAAGCCGGGGGTGACGATGCCCACCACGGGATGGACGAGGAAGCCGGTGATGGTGGCATAGGGTTCGAGCTCACCCACCACTTCCACCTGGGTCGGGGCGAGCCCCACCTCCTCCCAGGTTTCGCGCAGTGCCGTCGCCACGGGGTCGGCATCGTGGGCCTCCACCCGCCCGCCGGGGAAACTCACCTGCCCGGCATGATCGCGCAGATGCCGGGTGCGCTGGGTGAGCAGCACGGTCATTCCGGCGGGATGATCCACCAGCGGCACGAGCACCGCGGCCTGGACCAGCGGGGCGCTGGCCGGGGGCCTCTCGCGCAACGGCACATCACCCTCGATGCCGGGTTCGGCGGCCTGCTGTAGTAGCTGGATGATCTGCAGACGCATGTTCGTGACCGCTCGCCACCTCAACGGAATGCCTATCCTGACATCATAACCTGATGCGGGTTCCAGGACGGCCTGGCGGAAAGGGATTACTAGCAACCTGTCGGACTTGAGGCTGCCAGGGGCGTTTCAGCGCTGACGCTCGAGTTCGGCCTCGATGCGGGCGAGCGGTACCGGCGCCCCGCGCCCGATGCCCTCGCAGCGCCGTGCCTCCTGCTCCCAGGCCTTGCGGGTGGCCACCACTTCGGGCCAGAAGGGATAGGTCCGGCACTGCAGGGGGCGGACCGGGTAGATGCGGCAGCGCCCGTCGGCGCCGAGAAACACGCAGCGCCCCGGCTCGGCACCCCAGGCCAGAACCGTTTCCTCCTCACCGGTCCGCGCGAGGTAGCGGCGCCGGAACCAGGCCGTGGAGAGACCGAGATGGTGGCGGATGGCTTCGGCCTCACCCGGTTCCAGGAAGACATGGCTCTCCTCGGTGCCGGTGCAGCAGGCACCGCAGCCGGTGCACTCGAAACGCAGCGTTTCGCGCCGATGGAACGGCTGGGTGTAGAGGGAACTGGTTCGTTTCGCCATGGGGCGCTACCGGATACGTGCCGCTAGGGAGAGAGCGACAGGATACCCACTGCGCACCGCCGCGGGTATCGCCCCGCGCCGGCACTCAGGCCAGGGTGATGGAACCGTCGAGATAGACGTCCTGGATGGCATTGAGGAGCTTCACCCCCTCGTCCATCGGCTTCTGGAAGGCCTTGCGCCCGGAGATGAGCCCCATGCCGCCGGCACGCTTGTTGATGACCGCGGTCCGCACGGCCTGGTGCAGGTCGTCCTTGCCGGAGGCGCCGCCAGAGTTGATCATCCCCACCCGGCCCATGTAGCAGTTGGCCACCTGGTAGCGGACCAGGTCGACGGGATGCTCGGAGGTGAGTTTCTCGTACACCCAGGGGTGGGTCTTGCCGAACTGCAGGTGGGTATAGCCGCCGTTGCAGTCGGCCTGCTTCTGCTTGACGATGTCCGCCCCGATGGTGGAGGCCAGGTGGTTGGCCTGGCCGGTGAGATCGGCCGCGGTGTGGTAGTCCACCCCGCCCAGCTTGAAGTTGGGATTGCGCAGGTAGGCCCAGAGGACAGTCACCATCCCCAGGTCGTGGGCCAGTTCGAAGGCCTCGCTCACCTCCTGGATCTGCCGCCGCGACTCCTGCGAGCCGAAGTAGATGGTGGCGCCCACCGCCACGGCGCCCAGGTCGAAGGCCTGCTGCACGCTGGCGAACAGGGTCTGGTCGTGCATGGCGGGATGAGTGAGCAGCTCGTTGTGGTTGATCTTCACCAGGAACGGGATGCGGTGGGCGTAACCGCGTGCCACCGAGTGCAGCACCCCCAGGGTCGAGGCCACGGCATTGCAGCCACCCTCGATGGCCAGCCGGCAGATGGTTTCCGGGTCGAAAAAGGCCGGATTGGGCGCAAAGGAGGCGCCGCCGGAGTGCTCCACGCCCTGGTCGACCGGCAGGATGGAGAGGTAGCCGGTTCCCGCCAGGCGGCCGGTGTTGAACAGCAACTGCAGATTGCGGAGCACCGTTGGCTTGAGGGCCTTGGCGGAAACCACCCGTTCCACGTAGTCGGGTCCCGGGGCATGAATCTGCTCCGCGGGTATGCCTGAACAGCGGTGCTTGAGCAGGTTTTCAGCCTCGTTACCGAGCAAACCAACAATATCCGTCATGGGTACTCTCCGCGCGTGGGTAACATCCATCCTGACCGGGCGAACCGCCGGCCGCAGCGGCAGCGGGAATCCCCGCACAGCCCCGGGCTGACGCGACGCCGCTCCCTGTCTTCCCTGAAACCTCCGTGGCCGACCAGCGGCTTCCGGACGCCTACTCGACCTTCACCGTCCGCCGCCGGGCACTCTCCACCTTCGGCAGGGTAAGCTCCAGCACGCCGTCGGTGAATTTCGCCTTGGCCTTGTCGCCATCCACCGCGGCGGGCAGGCGCAGTGTGCGGCAGAACCCGCCGCGATGTATCTCGCTGCGGTAGTAGTTCTCGCCCGACTCCTTCTGCTCGTGCTTCCGGCTGCCGCGGATGGTGAGGGTATCCTCGCCAAGGGTGACTTCCAGGCCGTCCTTCGTGACCCCGGGCAACTCGGCATGCACCACCAGTTCCTTGTCGCGGTCGACGATGTCGACCCGAGGCATCCGCTCCTCCAGCGTCGCCAGGCGCGGCATCTCGGGCCAGTCGAACAGCGACGACCGCATCAGTCCGCGGCGGAAGAAGCTGTCGAACAGGCGATCGAACTCGTCGAAAGGCTCCATCAGGCCACCGCGCCGGCCGGCCAGCTGGAGTTCCTGTTCCGGCGCCTTCGATACTTTCAACTCCTTCTCCTTGCGTTTTTCGGCCATGTCACAGTCCCCCCGTGAACCGCCCCCTCCACCCCCTCTGGGTGTCTCCGTGCAGATCCTGTCAGAGGAGCACAGGGCGGTAATGACGATTGTTGTCCTCTGCACAAATGAAGCATAGACAACCGTCATCAGCCTGCAACGGGAGGCCGCGACGGCCGCCCTTGGCTTCACCTCGCCCGTGCCGCGAAACAGGCCCGCACCCACAATCGACGTAGCGACTGCGGCCGCCGAACGTCGCCCGGGTTGTGGCAGGAGGAAGATCGGGAAGGGAATTGAAGAATGCGGTCCGGGTCAGGGATCACCGCTCAGCTCGCGCAGGGCATCGAGCAGCAGGCGCCGGTGCTCGAGGCGAGTATAGTCGTCGCTGACGGCGTTGCCGGACTGTATGCGTCGTTCCAGTTCGTCGATTTCCCGGCGCAGTTCCGCCGGTGTCGGTTCAAGGCCCGATCCGGGAAGCTCCAGGACCCCCTCGCGCGCGTCCATTCCGCCCCCTCCTCATGCTCTGGTTGTGCGCCGGTCCGGCCGGCGGCTGTTGTTGTTTGTGCTGTTGTTGTTTGTGATACCGCGCCCCTCCCGGACGCAATCGGTTTTGTATAGCAAACCCCGGCCCGTCTCTCCAACACCCGGCAAGCGGATGGGCACCGAATTTAACTGTTGCCATAATTAACGAGAATCGTTATCGTTTGCATTGTCAGTTACAACACTGCTGGAGGAAGCCTTAGTGAAAACCGTCCGCACCCTGCTGCTGGCCTGCCTGGCCCTGTCCGCGCTGCCTGCATCCGCCGCCGACGAGGTGATCGTCTACTCCGCCCGCACCGAAGAACTGATCAAGCCTCTGTTCGATGCCTACACCGGGAAGACCGGAGTCGAGATCCGGTACATCACCGACAAGGAGGGGCCGCTCCTGGCCCGGCTGCAGGCCGAGGGCGAGAATACCCCGGCCGACATGCTGATCACGGTGGATGCCGGCAATCTCTGGCAGGCAGCCGAGCGCGGGGTGCTGGCGCCCTACGCCTCCGGGACGCTGGAGACCCATGTGCCCGCCCACCTGCGCGACCCGGAGAATCGCTGGTACGGTCTCTCGGTCCGGGCCCGCACCCTCGTCTACAGCACCGAGCGGGTGGATCCCGCCAGTCTTTCCACCTACGAGGCGCTGGCCGATCCGGCCTGGAAGGGACGGCTGTGCCTGCGTACCTCGAAGAAGGTCTACAACCAGTCCCTGGTGGCCATGATGATCGCCCGCCTGGGGGAGGAGCGCACCGAGGCCGTCGTGCGTGGCTGGGTGGCGAACCTGGCCACCGCGCCCTTTTCCAACGACACCCAGGTGATGGAGGCCATCGCCGCCGGCCAGTGCGACGTGGGCATCGTCAACACCTACTACTTCGGCCGGCTGCAGAAGAAGGAGCCCGGCATCCAGCTGGCCCTGTTCTGGCCCAACCAGGCCGAGAGCGGCGTGCACGTGAACGTCTCCGGCGCCGGCATCACCCGCCATGCCAAGCACCGCGAGGCGGCGGGAAAACTGCTGGAGTGGCTCGCCTCCGCCGAGGCCCAGGGACTGTTCACCAGCCTGAACATGGAGTACCCGGTCAACCCGGAGGTGGCGCCCGACCCGGCGGTGGCCGCCTGGGGCGGATTCAGGGCCGATCCGGCCAACGTGGCCGAGGCCGGCCGCCTGCAGGCGCAGGCGGTGATGCTCATGGACCGGGCCGGTTACCGCTGATTCCATGACCGCCGCAACCGCCGTGAACGCAGCCCGCGCTGCCCGGCGCGGGCTGCGCCGTGTCCCGGCCTGGCGCCTGGCCGCCCTGGGCCTGGCCGGCGTGACCGCGGTGCCGCTGCTGGTGGTGTTCGCCGCCTGGCTGACACCGGAGACCGAGATCTGGCGCCACCTGGCCCGCACGGTGCTGGGCGGCCTGGTGAACAACACCCTGGCGCTCATCGCCGGGGTGGGCGCGGGCGTGCTGGTGCTGGGAGTGGGGCTCGCCTGGCTGACCGCCCGCTGCGAGTTTCCCGGGCGCCGCTTCTTCGACTGGGCCCTGATGCTGCCGCTGGCGGTGCCCGCCTACGTGCTCGCCTTCGTGGTCCTCGGGCTGCTCGATTTCAGCGGCCCGGTGCAGACCGGGCTGCGGGGGATGCTGGGCCAGGATCTGCGGCTGCCCGAGGTGCGCTCCGCCGGCGGAGTCATCGCGGTGATGACTCTCGCCTTCTATCCCTACGTCTACATGCTCACCCGCGCCGCCTTCCTGGGGCTGGGGCGCGGCACCCTGGAGGCCGCGCGCCTGCTCGGGCTCGGCCCCTGGGCCACCTTCTTCCGGGTCGCCCTGCCCACGGCCCGCCCCGCCATCGTCGCCGGCCTGGCATTGGCCCTGATGGAGACCCTGGCCGACTTCGGCACCGTGGCGGTGTTCAACTTCGACACCTTCACCACCGCCATCTACAAGGCCTGGTTCGGCCTGTTCAACCTGCAGGCGGCCGCCCAGCTCGCCACCTTCCTGCTGCTGTTCGTGGCGCTGGCCCTCTATGCCGAGCGACGCCTGCGCGGCGGCGCCCGCTACCACGAGGGCGGACGCGGGGCGCCCGCGCCCCGCGTCCGGCTGCGGGGCGGGCGCGCCACCCTGGCCGTGACCGCGGCGGCACTGGTGTTCGGACTGGCCTTCGTCGTACCCATGGTCCAGTTGCTGATCTGGGCCGTCGACGCCATGGGCGATCTCGACCGCCGCTACCTGAACCTCCTCTGGCACACGCTGGGACTCGGCGGCAGCGCGGCGCTGGTGACGGTTTCCGCGGCCCTGGTGCTGGCCCATGCCCGCCGGGTCGACGGTGATCCGCTCACCCGCGGCGCCGCCGGGCTGGCGACCCTCGGCTACGCCCTGCCCGGCTCGGTGCTGGCGGTGGGGGTGATGCTCGCCTTCACCGCGCTGGACAACGGCCTCAATACCCTCTCCCGCCTGGTCACCGGCGAGGCCCACGGCCCCCTCCTGGCCGGCTCCCTTGCCGGACTGCTGCTGGCCTACCTGGTCCGGTTCATGGCCGTGGCCTACGGGCCGGTGGGCAGCGCCCTGGAGCGGCTGCGCCCCAGCCTGCCGGAGGCGGCGCGCTGCCTCGGCGCCGGGCCGCTGGAGGTGCTGCGCCGGATCCACCTGCCCCTGCTGCGCCCCGGGCTGCTCACCGCGGCCCTGCTGGTGGCCGTTGAGGTGATGAAGGAGATGCCCGCCACCCTGCTCCTGCGTCCCTTCGGCTGGGACACCCTCGCCGTGCGCATCTACGAGCTGACCTCCGAGGGCCTGTGGGAGCGCGCCGCCCTGCCCGCCGTCACCCTGGTCCTCGCCGGCCTGCTGCCGGTGGTCCTGCTGGTGCGCCGCTCGGCGGGAAATTGATATCGAATTGAATAGACAGGATTAACAGGATGGACAGGATTGAGAGTGGTTCAGGATTTTTCAACTGCATGATGGGCGACTGGCAATGGGAGCTTTACATATGGCCACACCCTGCATCACAAAAACTCACAGCAGCCTGTCTTTCGGGCTCAACCATCGGTGCGATCCGTGTAACCTGCGGAGAACAGGTTTCGTTTTTCATCCTGTAATTCCCGCGGATTCAACTCACTAGTGCAACCGGTGGGTTGATCCCGAAAAATACCTGGTTCGGCGTTTTCATTCCAAGGCATTTGCGGGGGCGGTTGTTC
>NZ_QPJY01000005.1:0-18167 GCF_003337735.1 Thioalbus denitrificans
CACGGAACACGGAACACGGAACACGGAACACGGAACACGGAACACGGAACACGGAACACGGAACACGGAACACGGAACACGGAACACGGAACACGATGCCCCTGACCCTCGCCTTCGACGTCTACGGCACCCTGGTGGATACCGCCGGGGTCACGGAGCAGCTCGCCCGCCACGTGGGCGGGCGCGCCCCCGCCTTCGCCCGCCTGTGGCGGGACAAGCAGCTGGAGTACAGTTTCCGCCGCGGGCTGATGCGCAACTACGAACCCTTCACCACCTGCACCCGCCAGGCCCTGGACTACACCTGCGCGGCCCTCGGCGCGGCGCTCTCCGGGGCGGAGCGGGACGACCTGATGGCCGCCTACGGCCGCCTGCCGGCCTTCCCCGACGCGCGGCCCTGCCTGGAGGCGCTGGCGGCGGCGGACCGGCGCCTGTTCGCCTTCTCCAACGGCCCCGCCGCGGAGGTGGAGCGGGTGCTGGCCAACGCCGGGCTCGCCCCGCTCCTCGAGGGGGTGGTGAGCGTGGAGGCGGTGCGGAGCTTCAAGCCCGACCCGGCGGTCTACGCCCACTTCCTGCGCGCCACCCGGGCCACCACGGGCGGCGCCTGGCTGGTCTCCGGCAACCCCTTCGACGTCATCGGCGCGCTCTCCGCGGGCTGGTGCGCGGCCTGGGTGCGGCGCACCCCGGAGGCGGTCTACGATCCCTGGGGGCTGGAGCCCACCGCGCGGCTGGAGAGCCTGCTGGAGCTGCCCGGGGCGCTGGCCACCTGAGCCGGGACCGGGACGGAAGGAGGAGACAGGGATGAGACGCTGGCGCTGGATCGGAGCCGGATTGGCGGTCATCGTGGCCGGGCTGCTGGCCCTGCCCTTCCTGATCCCCGCCGAGCGGCTGCGGGGGACGGCGGAGGCGGAGCTGGCGGCGGCGCTGGGGCAGCCGGTGCGGCTCGGGGGCATCGCCTGGTCGCTGCTGCCCGCCCCCCGCCTCGTGGTGACGGAGCTGGGCATCGGCCCGGCCCCGGGGCTGGAGCTGGGCGCGGCCGATCTGCGGCTGGCCCTGGCACCGCTGCTCGGCGGCGCGGTGGAGATTTCCAGCCTGGTGGTGCACGGGGCGACCCTGCCGCTGGAGCGGCTGCGGGGGCTGGCCGGCAGCGGTTCCGGCGGCGCTCCCCGGGTGCGCCTGGACCGGCTCGAGGCCAGCGACGTGACCCTGGTGCTGCCCGACGGGGAAACGCTCGGCCCCTGGCGCCTGGAAGCCCGCTTCGGCGCCGACGGGAAGCCGCTCCAGGCGACCGTCACGGACGGCGGGCGGGCGCGGCTCACGGCCGGGCCGGCGGATGCCGCCGGCGCCTACGCCCTGCGGCTGCGGGCGGACGACTGGCGCCTGCCCTTCGCCCGGGCGCCGCTGCGCTTCGCCCGGCTGGAGGCGGAGGCGACCCTCGCGGGGACGGTCCTGGAGGTCACCCGCCTGCGGGGCGATGCCTACGGCGGGCGGGTGACGGGCACGGCCCGGCTGGACTGGACGCGGGGCTGGAACCTGGAGGGCCGCGCCCAGCCGGCGGACCTGCGGCTCGGGCCGCTGCTGGCGGAATTCGGCCAGCATGCCCTGGAGGGCCGGCTGCAGGGGGATTTCACCTTCAGCGGCACGGCCGCGCGGCCGGCGGAGCTGATCGCGGCGCTGGCCGTGGCGGGCGATTTCCGGATCAGTGACGGCATCCTCCACGAGGCGGACCTGGAGCGGGCCAGCCAGACCTTCACCCGCGAGGGGCTCACCGGCGGCCAGACCCGCTTCGACACCCTCGGCGGTCATCTCCGGCTCGAGCGGCGGGACCTGCGGCTGACGGGGCTGAAGGTGGCCTCCAGCGCGCTGGAGGCCGCCGGGGACGTGCGCGTGGACCCGGCGCGCAACCTCAGCGGCGAGATGGAGGTGGGGCTGCGCCGGACCACGGCCCTGGCCTCGATCCCCCTGCGGGTGAGCGGCACCGTGGCGGAGCCCAGGCTGCGCATCACCGAGGAGGCCCTGGCCGGGGCGGCCGCGGGCACCGCCGTCATGGGGCCGGGCCTGGGCACCGCCGTGGGCATCCGGGCGGGCAAGATCCTGAAGGGGGTCGGGCGCCTGCTCGGCGGCGACAGGGAGGAGCAGGAGGCCAAGTGAGCAACCATTTCCCCGACCATTTCTCGGCCCTGGCGGAGGGCTACGCCCGTCACCGGCCCGGCTACCCGGCGGCCCTGTTCGACTGGCTCGCGGCGCGGGCGCCGGGCCGGGCGCTGGCCTGGGACTGCGCCACCGGCAGCGGCCAGGCGGCGCTGGGGCTGGCCGGCCACTTCGACCGGGTGGTGGCCACCGACGCCAGCGCCGACCAGCTGCGCCGCGCCGCGGCCCATCCCCGGGTCCATTACGCGGCGGCGGCGGCCGAGGCCGCGCCCCTGGCCGGCGGCGCGCTGGACCTGGTGACGGTGGCCCAGGCCGCCCACTGGTTCGACCTCGACCGCTTCTACGCCGAGGCGCGGCGGGTGCTGCGCCCGGGCGGGGTGCTGGCGCTGTGGACCTACGACCTGCTCGCCATCGACCCGGCGGTGGACGCCGTCTTCGGCCGCTTCTACCGCGACGCGGTGGGGCCCTGGTGGCCGCCGGAGCGCCACCACGTGGAGACCGGCTACCGCGAGCTGCCGTTCCCGTTCCCCGAGCTCGCCCCGCCGGCCCTGGAGATGACGGCCGAGTGGCGGCTGGCGGACCTGCTCGGCTATCTCGGCACCTGGTCGGCGGTGAAACGCTGCCGCGAGGCCACCGGGCGGGACCCGGTGGCCGGGGTGGCCGGGCCCCTGCGCGAAGCGTGGGGCGAGCCGGAGACGCCGCGCCCGGTGCGCTGGCCGCTCCACCTGCGGGTGGGGGTGGCCTGAGCCGCGATTCCCGCCGGTTTTCGCACTGGAAAGCGACCGCGGATTGGCGAATGGCAGTACACTGGCGCGTGAAGGAACAGGCGCGGCCGCCGCCGCGTGAATCATCGGCAAAGGAGCGAATCATGGGCATTTCAATGCAGACCCCCCGGGCCGTCGCCACGGCCCTTTTCTGTGCCGCCCTCACGGGGCTGGGCGCGGCCACGGCCGGCGCGGCGGAGTTCTCCGCCGACGTCCACAGCACCGCCCCCGGCGGCCAGGCGATGAACGGGAAGCTCTGGGTCAAGGGCGAGCGGATGCGCCAGGAGTTCACCATGATGGGGCAGCGCACGGTGATGATCCTGGACCTCTCCACCGGCACCAACACGATGGTGGACGACGCCAACCGCATCTACTTCGAGATGCAGGCCCCGGACACCGGCTACGGCCAGCTCGGCGACGAGGACCCGCTGGCGGCCATGGCCGATCGCGAGGAGCTCGGCAGCGAGGAGGTCTCCGGCTACGACTGCCTCAAGGTGCGCTACACCTTCCACGATCCGCAGATGGGCGCCTCCACCCAGTGGATCGCCCGCGACCTCGATTTCCCGGTGAAGATCGTCGCCACCATGCCCGCCGGCGAGACCGTGACCCGGTACAGCAACATCCGCGAGGGCGGGGTCGACGACGCCCTGCTGCGGGTGCCCGACGGCTACCGCAGGATGACCATGCCCGGCATGGGGATGGGCATGGGCGCGCCCGGCGGCGGCATGTGACGCTGGCGGGCTCCTGGCAGCCTGTCGGACTTGAGACTGATCTACTGCGCCGGCGGGACAGCGACCCATATGGGACCGATTTTTCGTTACATAGACCCACTATGCGCCTCGAAATCGGCCCCATCTGTCCTCGCTCTCCCACTCGGCTCGCTACGATCGCTCAAGTCCGACAGGCTGCCAGCCTGAAGCAATAACCATCGGCCGGAGCCGCGCCATGTCGTTCACCGAAAGCTGGTTCGAGGAGAAGCAATCCGCCTGGCTCTACCGGGTGGTGGCCGCCTGCGAGCCGGACCCCGTCCGCAGCCGCCTGTTCACCGACCTGGCGCAGGCGGCCGACGGGCAGGCGCAGACCTGGGCGGCGAAGCTGGCCGCGGCGGGGGCGGAGACGCCGCGGTTCCGGCCCACCGCCCGGGCGCGGCTGGTGGCGCGGCTGGTGCGCCGCCTCGGGCCGCGCCGGATGCGGCCGGTGCTGGCGGCCATGAAGGTGCGCGGGATGTCCGTCTACCTGGCCCCGGGCGCGCCCCGCCACCACCCGATGCCCCAGTCGGTGGAGGAGGTGGGCGAGCGCCACCAGGGCCGCGGCGGCGGCAACCTGCGCGCGGCGGTGTTCGGCGTCAACGACGGCCTGGTCTCCAACGCCGCCCTCATCATGGGCGTGGCCGGCGCCGGCAGCGAGGTGGCCTTCATCATCACCACCGGGGTGGCGGGGCTGCTCGCCGGCGCGCTCTCCATGGCCGCCGGGGAGTACATCTCGGTGCGCTCCCAGCGGGAGATGTTCGAGTACCAGATCGGCCTGGAGCGCGAGGAGCTGGCCGAGTACCCGGAGGAGGAGGCCGAGGAGCTGGCCCTCATCTACGCCGCCCGCGGCATGGACATCGAGGCGGCGCGCCGGGTCACCGGCGCCATGATGCGGGACCCGGAGCACGCCCTGGACGTGCTGGCCCGGGAGGAGCTGGGGCTCAACCCCGACGACCTCGGCTCGCCCTGGGGCGCGGCCCTGTTCTCCTTCCTCTCCTTCACCGGCGGGGCGCTGATCCCGCTGCTGCCCTTCCTGCTCGGGCTGGGGGCGGGGCGCGGCGTGGTGGCCGCGGCGCTCCTCACCGGTCTCAGCCTGCTCGGCGTGGGCGCGGCCCTGAGCCTGTTCACCGGCCGCAACGCCGTGCTCGGCGGCCTGCGCATGCTGCTCATCGGCGGCGGCGCCGGGCTCACCACCTACCTCATCGGCCGCCTGCTGGGAGTGGGCCTGGCGTGAGCGCCCCGCGCCGCCCTGCCGGACTCGTCGCGGCGGGGGCGCCCCTCCCGTAGGTGCGGATTCATCCGCACACCCCCCCTGGCCCGACCGGAGCCTGTGGGAGGCCCGCCCCCGGGGCGATGGGGCACTGGCCGGAGCCACACCGGGGTGGTTCCGGCAAGGGCCTTGTCGTAATGTATCCGGACCGATGCCACGACCATAAAAATTCGTGGCGAGGGTCTAGAATGAGGAAGGAACCCCCCCCGGGTGCCGGTCCGAACCGGCCACCTGCAGAACGGAGGATTATGAACATGCGGAAACTGGCACTTGCAGTGGCCGTCGGCGTCGCCCTCGCCGGCTGCGCCGCGGACGATCCCTACCAGCGCACCAAGGCCGGTGCCGCCATCGGCGCCGTGGCCGGGGCGGTGGTCGGCCACCAGCTCGACAGCGGCTCCGGCGCCCTCGTGGGCGCGGCGGTGGGCGCGCTGGCGGGCGGCCTGGTGGGCAACTACATGGACAAGCAGCAGGCGGAGTTGCGCCAGACTGTCGCCCAGAACGACATCGAGATGCAGCGGCTGCGGGATGACACCCTCAAGCTGACCCTCGACAGCGAGGTCTCCTTCGACTACGACAGCGACCGGATCAAGCCCGCCTTCCGGTCCACCCTGGACAAGCTGGCGGATGTCCTCCGCAAGTACGACCGCACCGTGGTGCACGTGGTGGGCCACACCGACAGCACCGGCTCGGCCGAGTACAACCAGCGCCTCTCCGAGCGCCGCGCCAGCAGCGTGGCCAACTACCTGCAGAGCCGCGGCGTGGATCCCTCCCGCGTGCGCTACGAGGGCCGCGGCGAGAGCGAGCCGCGCGACACCAACGCCACCGAGGCGGGCCGTCAGCTCAACCGCCGCGTGGAGATCTACCTGAAGCCCATCGTGGAGGGCCAGGAGCAGCGCGCCTACGATCCGCCGCGCTACAATTGAGCGCCTGCGACACGATTCACTGTTGAGTGAGGCGGGACGGCCCTGGCGTATGCGCACCGGGGCCGTCCCGCCTTTATTGTTTGACGGCGGGCGGGATGGCGGCCGATCGCCCGCAGACGGCCGGGAACCGGTGGCATGGGCCCCCGGGCCGGTGACGCGGAGGCGCGCGAACGGAGGAGGGCAGGCCCAGTGGGACGGTTGATGGGGTTCGCGCTGTTCATGCTCGCCCTGCCGGGGGTGACGGCCGCGGACCCGGTCTTCCGCCTCTGCCGGGGCAACGTGGCGCAGGCCGCGCTGGCCGGGGAAGCGGCGGGCTTCGTGGTCCATGTCCGGCTGACGGAGCCGGCGGCACTGGCCTTCGCGGAGCTGACCGGGCGCGTCCGGGGGCGGGAGCTGACGGTGCTCGCCGGCGGCGAGGTCTTCTCCCGCGCGACTGTCCGGGCCGTCATCGATGGGGGGCGGCTGGCGAGCGCGCCGCGCGCCCGGGCGGCGGCCGACGATCTGTTGCGGGCGATCCGGCAGTCCCGCCCGGAACCGGAGTGTGGCGCGGGCGCCGGGGACGGCGCTCCGCTACCTTGACCCGCCTGCGCGAAGGGGGCGCCTGCCGATCATGAAATGCCTCGTCGTCATCGCCCATCCCCTGGGCGGGAGCCTCTGCCACACCCTGGCCGCGCGGGCCGTCGCCACGCTGCGCGACGCCGGCCACGAGGTGGTGGTGGAGGACCTCTGCGCCGACGGCTTCGGCGCGGCCCTCACCGCCGCGGAGCGGGCGAGCTACTACCAGCCGCGCTACGACGCCGCGGCCGTGCGCGCCGAGGCCGACCGCCTCCTGGCGGCGGAGGGCCTGGTGCTCTGCTTTCCCACCTGGTGGTTCGGCTTCCCCGCCGTGCTCAAGGGCTGGTTCGACCGGGCCTGGGGGCCGGGCATCGCCTACGACCACGCCAGCGATCTCGGCCCCATCCGGCCCCGCCTGCACGGCCTGCGCCGGGTGCTCGCCGTCACCTCCCTCGGGTCGCCCTGGTGGGTGGACCGGCTGCTGCTGCGCCGGCCGGTCAGGCGCGTCCTCAGGACCGCGATCCTCGGCACCTGCGCTCCCCGCGCCCGGTTCGGGATGCTGTCGTTCTACCGCAGCGAGCGGCTGGAGCCCGCGCGGGTCGAGCGCCACGCGGATCGGGTCGCGGCCGCCCTCGCCGGATGGGACTGAGCGGCCGGTCCGTCCGCGGCGCCGGGAAGCGCAACCGGGCCCATTCGACCGTTTGACGTACCCGGGGGCATGCTCTATTCGTTTGGGAAGGCACAAAGGATGTGTGGGCGTTCAGGTAGGGAATCGCACCAGACAGGCGTAGCTGCCGCGCCGGCACACAAGGGGAACACGAAATGACCGTGACCATTACGGGTACGTTCGAGTCCGTCGGCCAGGCCCGGAATGCCGGGGACGACCTGGTCAACACCGGCATCGACCAGGAGAAGGTCTTCGTCGACGAAAACAACAAGCAGGTCAAGGTGATGGTGTCCGCCGCCATCGCGGCGGAGATCAAGGAGATCCTCAACCGCCACAAGCCGACCCAGGTGACCTGAGGAGAGGTCTCCGCTAGCCGGCAGCCAGTCGCCGGTCGTCAATCCACCTACCCCCAGGGCCGGACTCATCCGGCCGGGCAGGGCGCCTGTTGTCCGCATAGCCCGCGGTCGGCTCCTGCATGTGCGGATGAATCCGCACCTACGGCGGTGGGCGCGGAATTCGGCGGCTACCCTTCCCCGAACGCCCCGCAGGGCCGGATTCATCCGGCCGGGCAGGGCGCCTGTTGTCCACATAGCCCGCGGTCGGCTCCTGCATGTGCAGATGAATCCGCACCTACGGCGGTGGGCGGGGAATTCGGCGGACACCCTTCCCCGAATCCCCCAGGGCCGGATTCATCCGACCGGGCAGGGCGCCTGTTGTCTGCATAGCCCGCGGTCGGCTCCTGCATGTGCGGATGAATCCGCACCTACGGCGGTGGGCGGGGAATTCTGCGGACACCCTTCCCCGAACGCCCCGCAGGGCCGGATTCATCCGGCCGGGCAGGGCGCCTGTTGTCCGCATAGCCCGCGGTCGGCTCCTGCATGTGCGGATGAATCCGCACCTACGGCGGTGGGCGGGGAATTCGGCGGACACCCTTCCCCGAATCCCCCAGGGCCGGATTCATCCGGCCGGGCAGGGCGCCTGGTTCCCGGCCCCCGGCGACCGGCGACCGGTGTCGCAACGGCCGTGCGGATGAATCCGCACCTACCGCTCGCGCCGCAGGCGCCGCCACAGGCCGTTGCGGGCGAAGGCGCCCCAGCCCCAGCGCAGCCAGCCCACCAGGGCGAAGGCGAGCCACAGGGCCCAGGCCAGCATCAGCAGCCGGTAGACCAGCAGCGGGGCCGAGACGACCGTGGCCCGGGGCAGCTCGGCGCCGGCGAGGTCCTGGTACCAGCGCAGGTCGTGGGCGGAGGACTGGTTGCCCGCCACCTGCATCTCGGGCAGCCCCAGCAGCCCCTTCTGCACCACCCCGAACAGCGCCGCCAGGGCGGCGACGGTGAGCAGCACCAGCCCGATCTGCGCCAGGTCGTGGCGCCACTTCGAGGTCCCGGCGGGCATCCGCCCGCGCAGCCCGAGGGCGAACAGCCAGCCTGTCACCACCAGGGCCGACCAGACCCCGCCCTGGCTCAGTCCCACGCCCAGCAGCAGCCACGACAGGGTGCCCAGGGGGGTGAGGGGGCGGGTGCGGCCCAGCGCGGCCGCCGCCAGCACGACGATGAGCAGCACCCCCCAGAACAGCACGGCCGGGCCGAGGCTCGGGCCTCCGGTGTAGAGCACCCAGCGGTCCTGGCCGAGCCGCGCCCCGATGCCGGCGTTGGTGCTGGGGATGCCCAGCCCGACGGCCGGGGTGCGCCAGAGGTTTTCGACGCCCTCCGGCTGCCGCCAGGCCAGCCGGTAGCGCTGTTCGCCCGGCACCACCGGCAGGGCCACCGTCTCGCCCTCCTGGCGGATGGGCTGGGTGCGGCCGTCGACGGCCACCGACTGCAGCTCCGCACCCGGCGGCAGGCGCACCTCGTGGCGCCCGCCCTGGCTGCTGCGCAGGCGCAGGTCGAGGACGGCGTCGGTGGCCCGCTTGCCGGGGGTCACGGTGAGTTCGCTGCGGTCGATGGTCAGGGTCTGCCCCGCCACCCCCTCCGGCCGGGTGACGGCGAGGGTCGCCGACTCGCCCGGCCAGGGGCGCCACTCGGGCAGCCAGCGGCGGGACGGGTCCTGGTGGTGGATCACCGGAATGCCGCCCAGCTCGGCGTGCCAGGTGGGGCCGATGTCGGCCTGCCAGCGCTCCACCCACTCGCTGGTCTCCGGCGCGGTGAGGGTGAGGCGGTCGCCCTTCTCCAGCCGCGAGGACCAGCCGGCGATGCGCTCCATGGGGGCGAGGTTCACCAGGGCGTGGCCGTCCCGGACCGTGAGGCCCTCGGTGACCACCGACTCGCCGGGCAGCAGGGGGATGCGCAGCGCCACCGGCGCGCCGCCGGGCGAGAGGCGCACCACCCGGGTCTCCACCGACCACTGCAGCCCCAGCCGCAGGGTGCGCTCCACCCGCACGAAGGGGGGCAGGGCGGTGGGCTGGAGGGCCTGTCCGGCGGCCGGCGCCTGCGCCTCCCGCAGCCGGGTGAGGACAAGCTGCCGCTCCGGCGCGCCGTCCTCGTCCACCCCCTCCACCTGCCAGCCGCGGGCCTCCACCGTCACCCGGTGGGGCGGCAGGGGCAGGGGCAGCTGCACCTGCCGGCCGGCGGGCAGGCGCGCCCGCAGCAGCAGCTCGTGGCGGCCCGCCGGGAGCCGCGCCCACAGCGCCCCGTCCGGGGTGCGGGCCAGGTCGGCGGGGGCGTCGTCCAGCAGCACCGCCACCGGCGTGGCGTGGCGCACGTCCAGCGGCAGGGGGATGGCGGTCGCCACCGCCGCCTGCACCGTGAGCCGGGCGTCGAGGGCATCCCCGTCCACGGTGAGGCCCATGCGGTCGATGTCGGCGCAGGCGGGCAGGCACTCGGGCGGCGCCGTCAGCCGCTGCTCCAGGGTGTCCAGCAGCGGCTGGGGCGGGAACACCTCGGCCCGGGCCCCATTGGGCGTCATGGCCAGGGTTGCGGCCAGCGCGAGCGGCAGCAGCAGGAGCGCGCCCCCGCCTTGCAGGCGCGGCCGGCCCAGGCCGGTGTGGGCCCACAGGGCGAGGCGCCAGCCGAGCAGGCCCGCCAGGGCGATGCGCAGCAGGTTGAGCAGCAGATTCACCGGCGGCGGGAGCAGCACCAGCGTGATGCGCTGGTCGGCGGGCACCGGGCCGTTCCAGCCCAGGGACACCTCGCGCCACTGCCACTCGGGCAGCCCGGGGCCGGTCTGGATGACGGCGGCGGGGTCCACCTCGTCCAGGGTCTGGACCGAGGCGGCCGGGCGCTCCGCCTTCCGCGCCAGCACCTTGCCCTGCAGGGCGTCGAGGGACTGCTCCATGGCGGCCGAAGGGGCGGAGGGGGCCACCAGCCCGGCGCCCCGCTCCTCCATCAGGACCGGGGAGGGCACCCCCTGCCAGGGCCGTTCGAGCTGGGGATAGAGGCCGTTCACCGCCTGGTCCGCCAGGAACGGCAGGCCGATCACCAGCAGGGCCAGCAGGCCCAGGGCGCGCAGCGCCTGGGCGAAGCGGCGGAAGCGGCCCGGGGGCAGCACCCGCAGCAGCGCGACCGAGGCCAGCAGATAGAGCCACACCCAGCGCGGCGCGCCGGGCTCGTGCCAGAGCAGGGCGAGTGTGGCCAGCGCCAGCGCGCCCCAGCCCCACCCCCACAGGCGCGCCACCGCCACCGCGGCGATGAGCACCACGAACAGATCCAGCAGGGTCCAGCGCTGCACCCAGGAGGCGGGCACGTTGTCCACCCCGCCCACCGCCAGCAGCCGCCAGCCGGGCGGCAGGTTGAGCGTCGCCCCCACCTGCTGGAAGGCCCGCCCCCAGCCGCCGGCGGGCAGGTCGCCGCGGCTGGCCGTGTAGCGGCTGTCGGCGTTGAGCCGGATCTCCCCGCGGCGCACCTCCACCCCCCGGCGCTCGCCGCCCGGCAGGGTGGTGATGAAACGGGGCTGGCCGTTCAGGGTCACCCGCCCGAGGCTCACCTCCGGGTCGGCCTCCAGCCGCCAGCCGCGGGTCATGGTGCCGGTGATGGTGTCGGAGAAGGTATAGCCGCCGCCGTCGAAGTCGAGCCACAGCCGGCGCTGCAGGCGCAGGTTGTCCGGCTCCGGGTCGGGGTCGCCGCGGCGCACCACCCGCAGGGTGAGGGACTCGCCGGGCCGCGCGCGGAAGGCGGGCAGGTTCCGCCAGTCGTCGGGCAGCCGGGTCTGGCGCGGATCCACCTGGGGCAGCCCGCCGGGCTCCACCAGCCGCAGGGCGGGGCGGGCCTCGAAGGCCCAGATCTCCTCCGCCGGCCAGGGCTCGGGGCGCGCCTCCAGGGCGAGGGACTCCACCGGGCCGGGGAAGCGGGCCGTCAGCTCCACCCGCCAGCGGCCCGGGCGCACCTGCAGCCGCAGCCGCCCGTCCTCCTCCAGCCGCGCCGGCAGGGGCGCGGAGAGCTCCAGCGGAATCGCGCCCGCGGGCAGGGGCGCGGGCAGCAGGATCTCCCGGGGCGCACCCGAGACCTCCAGCTCCAGCAGGGTGCGCACCTGCAGGGGCAGGTCGTCCACGATGCGCCGGAACACCTCCAGCCGCAGGCTGTCCTCCGGCGCCCGCTCCCGCGCCGCGCCCTCCCGCTCGCCCAGCCACAGCCGCCCCTCGGCGTCGATGACCGGCTCCGGCCGCGCCTGGCCATCCACGCTCAGGGAGACCAGCCCGGTGGCGGCGGGCAGGGCCAGCCGCTCCGGCAGTCGCGCCCAGCGGAAGGCCCCGGTGACCCGGTGCTCGCCCGGCTGCAGCTCCACCGCGGGCGCGCCCTCGCGCGCCAGTGGAAGCACCGGCTCCCCGTCCACCGTCACCTCCACGGGCCAGCGCTTGCCGTCCCCCGGCAGGGGCACCCAGCCGGCGCGGTCCACCCGCCAGCGCTGCTCGAAGGTCCCGCCCCGCCCGTCCAGCGCCAGCGTCAGCGCCGAGGGCCACAGGCACTCCCGCACCGGCTCGCTGTAGCGCACCGGGCAGTCCCGGTCCGCGTGGGGGAAGAGCACCCAGCCGGTCCAGGGCCGCAGGGGTTCGGGCACCTCGTCGACAGCGAGCGGGCGGGCCGCGGCCGACTGGGCGACGAGCAGGGCGAGGAGGGCGAGGAGGCGGAAGAGGGCGAATGGGCGCATGGAAACCGGTTCCTTGTGGAGGCTGCCGTCCGGAGATGTCTGTTCCGGGGGAGTATAGCGGAGGGGCGCAGGCGCTCCGGGATGAAGGCTTGAGAGGCGGTTGCGGTCCTGTTGCCAGGGCAAGGGTGTGAGAAATGGCTTAGGCGACAGTGGGCAATCTCCTACAGACGGGCGGGAGTAGGGCCGATAGATTCAGGAGTCAGGGACCATACGGATGGGCGGATGCCGTGGCTGCGGCAGGCATTCAGGGGCGCGTGCAAGAATCAAGCGACCGGCGCGGAACACGACAAGAAGAAACGAAGCCATGAAAAAGCTGCTTTTCCTGGTCGTGGCCGCGGCCCTGGCCTATGGCGTCATCCAGGAGCGGGACCTTTCCCTACCGGACCTGGCCTCATGGAGCCAGGGCGCGAATGGCACCCTCCAGGCCGCCTACGACAACCGGCAGAGCGGCATCCAGGTCCAGGGGCGGGGCGTGGTGGCGAGGATCCTGCCCGACGACAACGAAGGCTCCCGGCACCAGCGCTTCATCCTCCGGTTCGACGGCGGCCAGACCGTCCTGGTGGCCCACAACATCGACCTGGCGCCCCGGGTGGACCGGCTCAGAACGGGCGACACGGTGGAGTTCAACGGGGAGTACGAGTGGAACTCCAAGGGCGGCGTGATCCACTGGACCCACCATGACCCGGGCGGGCGGCATGAAGGGGGGTGGTTGAAGCACGGGGGGAGGGTTTATCAGTAGGGGGGGTGGAATGTTAGAACTGGGCCAGGGGTGTTCATCCGCAGGTTCATCCGCAGGAAGGACAGATAGTTATGGAAGAATCGCACATCGCAGACCTCCATGTCGTCCTCGTGGCTTCCTTGCCACAGAGTCGGTCTCGTCTTCCAGAATGCTAGACCGCATCGGTCATTCGCACAATAGGCCGCAGCGTGACTATTGCCAATACTCCGGATGTGGCCTAATACACTGTTATGTGAAAAGAGGAAACTAATGAGCACTTTCCAAGACATCAAGATAGTGGGAATGGATGATGCGGCATCTCATAGGCCGGATCCGAATAAGGCCCTGTACGACATCGTATTGATATTATCTAGCTCTACTCCATATGAATGGGCGGATTATTTTAATGCAAGGTGGAAGCAGCAGTTTTATATGATGAAACGAAATGCTTCCGTTTCGGGAAAGAGTCTGACGATCTGCTGCGTTCCAGAAGAATTAGAGAAACACCATCTTCCTGAGCTGAAAAAGGTTATCGAAGAAACCAATCAAAAATATAAGGAATATCTTCAGGCGCAGCAAGTCCAAGAGCAACAGCGCGCTGAACAAGAAAAGGCAGAAAAAGAAATGCTAAGTAATATGAAAGGCAGTATCAAATTAGACTGATTCATATAACAAGGCAAATCCAGTCGACGCGATTTACAGCGTTAGGGCAAGAAGGAATCGGCATGAGCGACGAAGAAGAAAACACTGAAGACCCTAAGCTTCCCGAAGGAAGTAAATCTGCAAAGATCGCGCGGGGTACGCTCCAGGCGATAGGTGGAGCGGTTCCGTTTGCTGGAGGTGTCTTGTCTGCGATTGCTGGAGCCTGGTCAGAAGGCGAACAAGAGAAAGTTAATCGATTCTTCGAGCACTGGGTGCGCATGCTTCAAGACGAACTTAAAGAAAAGGAAGAAACAATCATTGAGATAATGGCTCGCCTAGATTTACATGATGAAGCCATAGCACAACGAGTTGAAAGCAAAGAATATCAATCGCTAGTAAAGAAGACATTTCGTGAATGGTCTGGTGCGGAAAGCGATGAGAAGCGTGTCTATATAAGAAATATCCTTGCAAATGCTGCCGCCTCTAAGGTTTCAAGCGATGATGTCGTTCGCATGTTTATTGACTGGATTAACCGGTATTCGGAAATGCATTTTCAAGTTATTGCGGCTATCTATAATAGCGAAGGAATAACTAGAGGCGAAATTTGGCGAAAGATAGGCAAAGGGCCGGTGCGTGAAGATTCACCTGATGCAGATCTATATAAGCTGTTGATTAGAGATCTCAGCACCGGTGGTATTATTCGTCAACACAGAGAATATGACTATTACGGCAACCCTGTTGCTAAAACGCCACAGCGTCGTCCTAAAGGCAGTGGCTCAAAGCCACCTGTCTCTGCTTTCGATGAAAATGAGGGTTATGATTTAACGGGATTGGGCCAGCAGTTTATTCATTATGCGATGTCAGATCTTCCGCTCAGAATCGAGTTTAGAGAAGAAACCAATGAGTCCTAACAATCAAATTAGCTGAGTAAAAGGGGGTTGAGAAAATGCAAATAATTTCCTCCGTCCCCTTTTTCGCTTTTAATGTTGCGGTTTTCGTCGGGTGAGCTAGGCGTTGGGCGTCAAGTGAAAGAATCGTAAGGACTATCAGTAATTGTGAACCCGATCATTAGACGGGCTACCATAGCTACCACCAAGATCGAAGGATTCGGGTGCTGTATATTACAGCGCTATATACAGAAGCCTTGCGATGCACCCCATACGGGGTGGGTGGCTATTTATTCAATTGTATCAGGCGGTTACGATATGAAATACATCGGAATATTTTATATTTGGCTCGCAAGCACTTCTGTGGGTTCGGCGGCAGTAAATGTGCCAAATGGAATGGTGTCTGTTCTCCGTTATAGCGAAATGAATTTTTCCGAACAAATTATTTACATAGCTGGCTTAATTGATGGATATTATGCAAGCCCGCTGCTCGAAGGGTCAGAAAAGAAAACTTTCGCGCTCTTAAGATGCTCCAAAGATTACAGTAACGGTGATATCGCAAAGATAATCAATTCTCACATCCAAAATGATCCATCTTCTCTGCGTCTACATATGAATAGCTTTTTCTACAGAGTTTGGGTATTGCCTTGTATCCGAGAGAATGGCTTGCTTGATTAACGTCCCGGGCTAATGACTTTCGAGGTGGATGGAATTGAAGCAGTTAGATCTTGGTCTTTCTATTCCATGATAAAAACTTAGTATAACAAATAGGGGTCGAATAGGGGTCGAATAGGGGTCGAATAGGGGTCGGTGAAGGGGTCGAAAAGGGGTCGGTGACAACTGATAATTATAAAGGTTCTCATTTATCACCGACCTCTTTTCGCTGCGCATTTAGCTGCGAGGATCGGCAGTGACCTATCACAACGTAATCATTTTCGCGATGGCGCTGTCCTCCGCTCAAACCGGGTGTGCTCCAATCCTGGCGGATGCCGAGATGCGGGCAAACAACAAGGTGTATCGCGATACCTCGGATCCAAAACGGATTCACTTTGTTGTCAACGGCGACCCCGGACTGGAGAAGTACCCTGCAATACTGGAGTTGGAAATACCGATGCATGAGAAAATACGAGAAGGAATGCATCGGCATGCAGGGGACGTGTTGGCAGAACTCGGGTGGTGCAAAAACGGGTTCCTTGGCCCAGAGACCGTATGGGCAATGGAATATGCTCGACTCACGAGTCACTTTTTTGTTGAGTGCAAGGAGTGACGTCTAACCTCTCCATGATCGAAGAGCGAGGTCGGACAGGCGAAACGTATTGAGGCTGGTAGGACTCGACGGAGTTCACCTATTAGGTGGCTTGGATGCGGACTACTTTTTACGGACCCGCGAGCGCAGCCGCGAAACATACGCTACATTGCTCTTGTTGTTTTCAACGTACTATTTACATGCCCGGGGTGTACAGTGTGTACAGTGATCGTAATCGCCCGCGAATAATAGGGGACAGACCACGAAATTTGTGGCGACGTATGAGGATGCCACTTGAAAAATAACTACGTCCTGATTGACTACGAAAACGTCCAGCCGAAGAGCTTGGCACTGCTCAACGGTCATCCCTTCACGGTCATGGTTTTCGTTGGCGCCAACCAGGAGAAGCTGCCCTTCGAACTGGTGGCCTCCCTGCAGTCTCTTGGAGATAAGGCGGAGTACGTGAAGATCGGGGGCAACGGCTCCAACGCGCTGGATTTCCATATTGCCTTCTACATCGGGCAGATTGCGGCGCGCGATCCCGACGCCTACTTCCATATCATCTCGAAGGACACCGGCTTCGATCCCCTCATCAGGCACCTGAAGGACCGCAAGATATACGCCCAGCGTGAGAAGGACCTTGCCGAGATACCGCTGCTCAGGATCTCCAGCGCCACGTCATCCGAGGAAAAGATCGCCGCCATCGTGAAGAACCTGGCCACGCGGGGTCATTCGCGGCCCCGAAAGGTAGCAACCCTGAGGAATACGATCAATGCCCTCTTCACCAAGACGCTCGACGACGCGGAACTGACCAGGTTGATGGAGTTGCTGAGGCAGAAGAAATACATCGTCATCGACAAGGAGAACGTCACCTACAGACCGCCTATCACCCACACGAAGGATGCGGAAGCCTAGAGCGTCCGGGACACCGCTTTTTACCACTGACTCGTACAAACAGCCCGGGCGACTGGCTGTAGCCTTGATATTACCCCCGTGAAGCCATCTCTGCGTTCCACAGTCCGGTTAATCGGAGCCCTCTTTGCCCCACGGCTTGAGCACGGTGGCCGCTGTTCCCGTGCCGCTTGCGCAATCCGGCGCGCCGCTCTATCCCATCTTCCCGTGCGCCCCGGGCCGCCGCCGCAACTGGTGGGCCATGCCCCGCTCAGTGTTCATGTTCCGCGTGCCCGCCCTCATGGGGCCCATGCTCGGCATAGTGGCCGTGGACCTCGCCGGTCGCCGCTTCCCAGAGGCGCTCGACGTAGTGGACGTACGGCACGTAGGCCTCGACATACCTGCGGCCGGCGGCCACATCGTTCCGGTCGAAGTCCCGTCGCCCGGATGCCGCCTGGAAGCGCGTATTCACACCGCTGCTGACGGCCTCCAACAGCAGCTTGATGACCTCGTCCGGCGAACCGGTTTCGAGAGCGCGATCCGCGGCCGGCACCGCGGGTCCCAGGTCCAGGCCCGCCGGCTTCAGGCCGGTAAACGCGGCGCCCTCTCCAGCCCGGTGCACGCGTATGAGCGTTTCCAGAAAGTGCGGGTCGGCCAGGGTTCGCGCCTCCGGACCGAGGTTGCGCACGGCCTGCGCGTGATCGAACACCTGGCGGATTTCGGGGTCGTCCTCCGGCCGCACCCAGGGCAGCACCAGGTTCAGGTTGTTCTCCTCGAGCGCCTTCCTCGCCAGCCCCGCGAGCGGCCCGTCCAGCGTGTCGCAATGGCCGATGGCCCAGAGCAGGAGCAGGCCGCCTTCCGCGCCGAGGCCGGGAATGGCCGCACCGGTGAGCGGGGCCACGAAACGATCGACGGCAACCAGGGTGATGACAATCAGAATCTGTGTCTGTCGCGCAGACAGGGTGAGCGGGTGCATGGTGACCTCCCTGCGTTCGTCAATTTGAGAGCGAGCGAGTGGCGGGCCCGGTTGCCGGGTGTTCGTCACGCGGGACGGGGCGGACGACTGCTTCCGACCCGCAAGGATTCCCGGCGACCGGGTGGCGGCGCCAATCCGCCGCTCCTATTTCCCCTCGGCGGCTCCGGCGCCCGCGTCAGGGCTTGAAGACCGTGACCGTCGATCCCGTGCCGCTGGTGAAATCCACGCTCGGGACCTTCTTGGGGATGCCGCCCAGGGTGCAGGCGCCTGCCGAGCAGCCGCCGGTTCCCCCGCTGTAGGACCAGGTGCCGGTGAGGCCGAAGCCGTCCGCCGTCTCGACCATCGCGGTCCAGGTGGAGCCGTTGTTCTGGCTGCTGGTCAGCAGTTCCCCGCCGCCGCCCGACGCCACCGTCACGTCGTGCTGCACTGTCCCGGAGGCGCCGCTGTCGTCGGTGACGGTAAGGCTGACCGTGTAGGTTCCGTCCGTGGCGTAGGTGTGGGAGGCGGTGGGCCCGGAGGCCGTGGCGCCGTCGCCGAAATCCCACGCGTGGGAGACGATGGAGCCGTCGCTGTCGGAGGATCCCCTGCCGTCGAAGTCGCACCCAAGCCCCGCGCAGGCGGAGGTGAACGCGGCGGTCGGCGGGGCGTT